>JAYZGM010000185.1:0-12919 GCA_036336225.1 Acidobacteriota bacterium
ATTTTTGGACGTAGGTCGCCATCAAGCTCCTCACCTTGACGGAGCTGACGGCCGACGAGCCCCGGCGGAACCTTCTCCACGAGATTCACCTGGTTCTCGGGTGGCCCTCTGCCGATGAGGAGATCGACATCGCCGGTCGGCCGATGCACTAGCTACGGTCCACCGGAGTGGTATCGTCCGAGACATCAAGCCGCAGAACATCGTCCAGATCCCGGATGGGGGGCTCACGGTGTTGGACTTCGGTCTCGCCCGTCGGGTAAGAAATCCTTGGGTGAAACGGCCCCGAAGACCACGGAAAGTAGTTGGTATCTGGGTGATGGCGCTGGAGACGTGGCAGAATCTCCATACGCAGAACTCGGTAGCGTTCGTCATCTGCCGGCTCCCGGAGGTGCCCATGTTTCGAGGCTTTGCCTGTCTGCCGATTGCCTTCGTTGTCCTTCTGCCAGGCGGTCCCCTTTACGCCCAAACTTCGTCTGCTGACCCGGTCGTGCAGCTCCTCGAAGCGCTCACCAACGCGCCGGGGCCGAGCGGCTTCGAAGGGCCGGTGCGGGACCTTGTCGTCGGCGGACTCGGTGAACTGGGCGCTGACGACATCTCATACGACGGTCTAGGCTCGGTGATCGGCCGATTCGACGGGCCGCCAGAGAGCCGCCGTGTCATGGTGACGGCGCATCTGGACGAAGTTGGCCTGATGGTCCAGTACATTCACCCCAATGGCTTCATCAAATTTAAGACGCTGGGTGGATGGCTCGACCAGGCACTCATTGACCAGCGCTGGGTGATCAACACGAGAAACGACGGTTTGATTCATGGGGTCAGTGGCATCCGCACCGTGCACGTGACACCCGCAAGCGAACGTGGCCTGGTATGGCCACGGGACAGCATCTTCATCGACGTCGGCGCTACCTCCCGTGAAGACGCGGAACGGATGGGCATCCGGCCGGGCGATCCGATCGCGCCGTGGAGCCCGTTCACGGTCCTGGCCAACGACCGCTACGCCGGCAAGGCCTGGGACGATCGTGTCGGCATCGGGGTGATGCTCGAGGCAATGAAACGGATCCGACAGCGAGGCATTTCATTACCAATTACGGTCTATCTAGTAGCCACCGTTCAGGAGGAGATTGGCCTCCGGGGTGCGCGCACGTCCTTGCCGCTCGTGAATCCGGACCTGGGCATCTCCATCGAAGCTGGTGTCTCGGCGGATTACCCAGGGGCGCGGCCGGAGCAGGCGCAGGAACGGCTCGGCTTGGGGCCCGGTATCTTTCTGCTCGATAGCTCGATGCTTCCCAACACCAAGCTGCGTGATTTTTTCTTCGATATAGCGGCGACCGAGGGTATCCCGCTGCAACCTGACGTGCTGACGGGCTATGGGCAGGACGGTGCCGAGATCCAGAAGTTCGGCACAGGCCGCCCCTCGGTCAACATGACCGTGCCCACGCGGTATCTGCATTCCCACACCGGCATCATCGATCGCGACGACTTCGAGGGTGCGGTGGATCTGCTGATCGCGGTGTTGCGACGGCTCGACCCGTCCACCATCGAAGATCTGTCGAGCTTCCGTCCCGGCGACCGGTGACTCAGATCGGTTACATTGGGGAAACTATGCCTTTTTCCAAGTCCACGGGTTTCGCGTGTGTGACGTTGGCAGCCATGCTGGCCATCGGTTGTGCCGGGCCGCCTCCTGAGGTGCGAGTCCTCCGTGCGCCCGAGGGCGCCAGCCTACCGCAAGCGGTGCTGGACGATAGCGGCACGTTGCACCTCATCTATTACACGGGCTCGATGAGCAATGGAGACCTGTGGCACGTGACGCGGTCCGCGGCGGCCGACGCGTGGTCGGAGCCGAAGCGGGTGAATAGCGACCCGAATTCGGTGGCTGGTCTCGGTCCGATGGACGGCGGGCAGCTCGCCATTGGCCCAGATGGTCTGCTCCATACGACGTGGTTCCATCGCGATCCCGGCAGCTTCTACTATGCCCGGACGGACCATACCGGGAAGTTCGGTCCCCAGCAGAACCTGTCTGCAAAAGAGGAAGGCGGTATTGAGGCAGGGTCCACGGTGACGGTAGACGACGAAGGCAACGTGTATGTCTTCTGGCACGCTGATCCGGTTGAGGACGCGAAGCGACGGGTCTACATGGCGGTGTCGCGCGACAACGGCAAGCTCTTTGACTTAGCCCGCCCGGTCGGTCCCGAAACGGAAGGCGCGTGCGGGTGTTGCGGATTACGTGCGGTCGCGGCCGGAGAGGACACCGTTCATGTGTCCTATCGAGGCGCCGGGGACAACGTTCGCCGTGGCATGCGTCTACTCACGAGTCCCGATATGGGTCGGACGTTCACCGACCAGCTGCTCCAGCCGTGGGACATCGGGGCCTGCCCTGTCTCTACGACGACATTTGGTGTGGGACCCCAGGGGACGCTGGTCGCGTGGGAGACCCACGGCCAGGTCTACTTCGCGGATACCGAGCGGCTGGATGAGCCGGTTTCCCCTCCCGGTGAGGCGGCATTTCGTCGAAAGAACCCTACGCTCGCGATCAATCCGGACGGGGACACGTTGCTTGCGTGGGGCGACGGTCCCGGCTTCAACTCTGGCGGTACCCTCCACTGGCAACTGTTCGACGATCGCGGCCGGCCCGTTGGCGAGGAGAGGGGAGAGCCGTCGCCGATTCCGGCCAGGAGCGTCCCGACGATCGTCACCCCGGAGGACGGCTCGTTCCTGGTTGTGTATTGAACGATGTGGCTGGTGAGTGAGGCTAACGATGAACGGGAATGAGATCCCGCGGGGTGGCCTCAGATTCCCCAGGGCGAGGACTCTATTCGACCGTGATCGTGATCGTGTCGCACAACCCCTCGAGGGTGCGGTGCTCGTCGGCACCGATCTGGACCGCGAAGGTGTGTTCGCCCGGGTCGAGCAACGACTCGAACGTGGACGACCCGTCGCCAAAGTGCACCCACGGGTCGGCTTGCGGGAGTTCCTCCCCGACGGGGAGACACTCTGTGTTGAATCCGATGTGATAATGGCCGATGTCGTCGCGAGGTTGGTCCACCTCCTCTGGGACTGGCGAGATCTCCAGACCCTCGACACCAAACTCGAACGAAACGGGACTCGTGACCGTGGCGCCGTCAGCCGGCGAGACGAAAAACACACGGCCTGCGCCCTGCTCCGCTTCCCCGACTTGGGCGAAGCCAAGCACCGCGATCCCCACGACTAGCATCCCGGCCAGGATGCTTTTGTTCAGACGAGTCTTGTTCCTGAGCACACTTTCTCCTTCTCACTGGGTTTTCGGTCTTTTTTGAAATTGCGGCAGGTCCTAGTGCCGTCGGCAGACGTTAGCAACCCATTCCCGCGAGGGAGGCACCGAAGACCCGCTTCACGATACGATCCTGACTTCGAAAGGAGCTTCGACTATGGCGCCGTCCTTCACCAGATTCTCGTCCACGGTTCAGCCCGAGGGCGCGTTTACCGTTCTCGCCGCGGCCCGTCGTCTGAGTGCCCACGGCAAAGCCGTGATCGAGCTTGAAATCGGTGACAGCCCGTTTCCGTCGCCGGAGAGCGCGGTCGAAGCCGGGGTCGCGGCTATCCGCGCCGGACGCACGACCTATGGGCCGTCGGCGGGATTGCCGGAGTTTCGGGCCGCGGCCGCCACCTATGTGAACGATGAGCACGGGTTGTCGGTCACCGCCGACCACGTCGTCGCGGGGCCTGGCGCGAAGACGTTTGAGCAGCTGTTTTGCGAGGCGTTTCTTGAGCCTGAGGACGGCGTGCTCGTGTTCAGCCCGTATTTTCCGACCTACGCCGCCAACATTGCTCGCCGCGGTGCCCGGATGGTACTGTCGAGCCTGCGCGAATCCAATGCCTTTCGTCCCAATCTTGACGACGTTCGCCAGTTTCTCGCTGAGGACCCGCGACCCAAGGCGGTGTTTCTCAATAGCCCCCACAATCCAACCGGGGGGGTCGCGACGGCGGAGGACCTGCGCGGGCTCGCCGATTTGATTCGTGGGCGCGACGTCGCGGTCTTTAGTGACGAGCCGTACGACTGCATGGTGTGGGGTGGTCGACACCGCTCGCTCTTGGCGGAACCGGACATGCTCGCGCAGACGGTGGCTGCCTACACGTTTAGCAAGTCATTCAGTATGAGCGGCTGGCGGCTCGGCTACGCGGTGTCGAGCCCCGACACGGTCAAGATCTTTGATCTACTGACAAATACGGCGCTGTCATGCGTGCCGCCATTTACCCAGATGGCCGGGATTGCCGCCCTGCAGCACGGTCGTCAGTACCGTGACGGTCGAATGGAGGAGTTTCGTCGCAAGGTGGAGCTGCTTGTGGCCGGGTTGAACACACTCGAGGGCGTGAGTTGTCTGATGCCAGGGGGTACGTTTTATGTGTTTCCCTCGGTCGCGAGTATCTGTAACCGAGAGGGGATTACTTCCCACGGGCTCGCCATGTATTTGCTCGAGGGTGCCGAGGACGAACGTGGGGTTGCCTGTCTAGGTGGAGAGTGTTTTGGGGCGGCTGGTGGTGGGTTCCTACGCTTGAGCTGCGCCCAGCCGGACGAACGACTCACTGAGGCGGTGGTGTTCATCGGCGAGGCGGTGACGCGTCGCGATCGGATCGCGACGTATCTGACCGCCAAGCCGGAGTATCGTCTCGGTACGCCCTACGAGACGACCGCCGTCGTCACTTCTTGAACATGCTTCCGAGGCCGCCGACGAGATTGGCCAAGCCTGGGGTGTTCCCACCTGCCAAGAGTGAATCGATGGGACCGGTAAATGGCCGCAGCCTTTGATTTTAGCTGCTCGGGCACCAGCGTGACGGCGATCTGAGCCTCGTCGAGGGGCAAAGCCAATCTTTCGGCCACGAGGTTGACAACGTCGTCCATTGGGGGCCAGTTCCCGTTGAGCTGATCGACAGCGGTGTTGGCCTCCTACAGAGGTGCTTCGCCGACGTGTCCCGAATCATACTTGGTCCAAGGGCGCGTCGAGATGCGCCACGACCCGCTGCACGCTGAGGTCCAGCCGGTCTGTGCCCGTGACCCGAAGTGTTGCCCATCGGGCCGTCGGTTGGACATACCGCTCGTGCATCGGTTGGACGTAGCGCGAAAACTGCGCTCTCACGTCGGACGCACGACGTCCTCGCTCGTGCTGGTCGCGGGTCACCCGCCGGTGGAGTGCGGTGGCCGCATCGGCCTCGACATACACTGTCGTATCGAGCAGTGTCCGAATCTCTGCGTCGTGGAGGACCAGCCGTCCTTCGACGATGACATACGTTTTGGGAACCA
The DNA here is from genome assembly GCA_036336225.1 of Acidobacteriota bacterium. Classification (GTDB taxonomy): domain Bacteria; phylum Acidobacteriota; class Vicinamibacteria; order Vicinamibacterales; family UBA8438; genus JAJEEA01. The sequence continues at coordinate 5,276 of JAYZGM010000185.1, forward strand.
CAATTTCGGGGTTGTGACACCGCGTGTGGGTGACGAAGTCGTAACGCGATCGGTGTATCTCGTCGCCACGATGAAGGGCTCGTATATCGGCGGCGAACGGAGGCCAGTCAAACGCCTCCGGCGTATCGAAATTGCAGCGGCCGCGTGCTGCGGCGTCCAGGTAACCGAGGTCACGATAGTAGGCGTCCATCGGGACGACCGGGGCGTTGTCCAAGGCGACCGACAATGCGTGGGCCAGGGTCGTCTTGCCGGCACCTGACCCACCTGCGATGCCGATGAGATACGCCACAGGCTCACGATATCAGCATCGACTCGACGTCATGTCACTGCGATGCAGGGTCAACCGACGAGTTCGTCCGGCCTGGTCCATCGGATGGTGTGACCTTCGTGCGAGCCGGTGAGCCAGAGTCCCGTCAATGGGATGGTGGCGGTGACACAACGGACCCGGGAGATTGGACTCCGAATGGAACCCGGGGTCGAAGTCACGCAGACGGTTCGTCTTGTCGTCGGCGACAGTTTCCTGCTGGTGGCGAGTTGCGTGGAGGCAACCGTCACGCTCGTTAGGGTGGGTCTGGCTGCGAGTCTAGTGCCGGCGCGGCGGGCGACCAGAGTCGATCCCATGATCGCGCTCCGCGCGTCGCAGCCGTTTCCGCTAGGACACTAGATCGTCTCCAGATTTTTCGCTCGAATCCACCCGACGGTGCCGTCTTCCAAGACGATTTCCACCCATTCGTCTGAGCGACGGTCGAGGCGAACCTTGGTCCCTTCGTGCACCTGAAAGATTCCCAGTGCGTCATCATCGGATGGGGCGCTTTGAACCTGGACTTCGTCGGCGACGATGACCGCCTCCTCGACGGTGCCAACCCCAAGCTCGCGAACGATGAGGTTGAGGCCGAATAGCAATGTGATAGCGCCTGTCGCCATGCCGAGCCGGCGTATCCACGTCACCACGATCGGCGTCGGCCGGAGAATCACGGTGATCACCGTGACCGCCGTGGTGACATAGGCCAGCGAGACCAACCAGCTCAGCGTGGTGCGAGAAAAGAGCGCCACCCACAACCCGACGATGCCAAACAGCCAGAAACGCGGGAGCGGCGCGATGTTGTCGGCCGTCATCGATCGGGCCAACTCGAGGTTGGCGAGGACGTCGTCGTCACGTGGCATGAGCCGCCAGGCTCGTTCATACGACACAATGGCGCGTCCCAGGTTACCCAGCTTGAAGTGCGTGTTGCCGATGTTGTAATGGAGCTCACCACTCTCAAGCCCCTCGTCGAGAATGCGCTGATACCGATCCAGCGCGCCGGCGAAATCGTCGTTCTGGTAGAGCTGGTTCCCTTCGTCGAAGAACGCATCCTGCGCGCGGGCGTCTGGTGCTGTTCCCAGAGTAAGAGTCGTCAGCCACAGTACCGTTCTGACCAGCCGAGATGAGTCGATCCTCATGACAGCGCTCCCTCGAGATCAGCCATCGCGTGGCTGGCCGTGGTCAGCATGGATCGCATCGCCTCCGAGTCCGGTGTCGTTGGGGCGAAGCGTTGGCGGTCGCAGCGTTCGAGACAGCTCAGATAGCTGTCGATAACATCCGCAGAGGCTCCTCGCGCAGCCAACCCGGCCCGTATGTCCGCTTGAATGAGCCCGGCTTCCGCGATATTGAGCTTGTCACCAAGAAACCCCTGCATCGCGCGCCCGATCTCCGCGTGGAACTCGCGGTGGTGTTCTGGTTTGCAGAGGGACTCCGCGCGGGTCAGACGCCGTTTGGCGACCGTGGAGGCGCGTCGGTCCCGAGCGTAGGCGACGTCTCCCGCCAGCCGGTCCTGATGACGTCGGGCGAACACGGCCCCGGCCACCGCCAGCAGTGGCAGCACCGCCACCGCCCAGAAGCCGACGCTACGAAAGATGGTCTGGTCGTTCGCGTGGAACACGGGCGAGGTAACACGGATGAAGCGGATATCCTGCCGCTGAAGGTCGGCAGTCGAGCGCGGGAGACGACCGGACAGGGTGGGGGGCGGCTCCGGGTCGCCGCTGACCGTCACGATGATGGGGTCAGAGGTGGCGACGGCATACTCGCCGCGTTCGGCATCGAGATAGGCGAGCTCAACTGGGGGGATTTCTAGCTGTCCTGGTGCGCGGGGGACGACCACGTATTCATACGTTTTTCGGCCATGCACCCCGTCAGCGGTAGCCTCAACTTGCTCGGTGGTCTCCGGGGGATACACCTCGAGGGTGTCCGGAAGCGTGAGCACGGGGTCTGCAAGAGCCCGGAGATTCCCCGTTCCGGCGACCTCGATCTGAAGGGTGAGGGCCTCGTTGGTGGCCGTGTCCATGTTGTCGATGACGGCCGAGACCGAAAGCGCACCGACGAGGCCGGTGAACGACTCCGGCGCCCCCGGTGGAAGTGGCTGCACGGCGAGCTCCAATCCGTTTGAAGCGATCGCCACCGGGACCCGGCTTCCAAAGAGACTGCTTCCGAACAGTCCGCCGAAGGGGTCTCGGCGTCGGTCCCGCCGTTGCATCCGCACTTGCGCTTCTAGGGTCAATGGCTCGATCGGCTTGACCCCGTCGCTGGTGGGGAACAACGCCACGCGTCGGATGACGCTGCTGGCATACTGCACGCCTTCACGTACGACCGACTCGACACGACCCTGGGGGGAAGACAGCACCTCCACCCAGAATCCGGCGGTGCTGGGTTGCTGTCGCAGGTTGTAGCCCTCCACATCGACCCGCGTAAAAATACGGTATTCAACGATGGCCGGTTCGTTGACATAGACCGTGTCCTTGTCGAGTGTCGCGGTCAAAAACAGATCGTCGGGCTCGACGCCGTCAGCCCCGGGCTGTATTCCTGGCGCGGGTGGAGGGGCGGCGGTCACGATCTCGACCACGAGCGGCTCGGTGCTCAGGTCTTGTCTTCCAGCCTCGAGCACGACCGGGCCGATCTCGAAGGAGCCTTCCTGTGTCGCCTGAAAACGGTATTGAATTGTGAGTGACGTCGACATGCGACCACCGTCGATCTGCATCGACGTCGACGTGCTCGACCCCAGATACGTCGAAAAGGCAGACATGTCTGGGAGGCGTGGATCTTCCGCGAGTTGCTGGCTGCCTTGGATCTCAACGTTCAACACAAACTGAGCGTTGAGTGGTACCTGAGCCTGGCTCAAGTAGGCACGCGCGGTTGGGCTTTGAGCACCCACGGGCCCGGCGAGCCACCCAGCCAGTATCAAGCCGGCGAGCAGCAGTCTCCGACGTGTCACCACGGCCTCCGCGGCGGTCGAGCCGGGGCGGTCGTGCGACGTCGCCGTTGAATTTGGCTGGGGTCCTCGTTGATCGCTTGTAATAGCCGTTCCGCCTCCTCCCGACTCAGCTCACCGGGTGGTGCTGACTCCTCGCCCGGCGGTTGACTATCTCCACCCTTGTCCGGTTGATCCTGACCCGATTGGTCCTCGCGTGGTGTATTCCGCTCTGTCTCGTCGGGGTTCTCCGGCTGAGGCGTGTCCTCGGGGCGAGTTCGGTCATCCCCGTTCTGTGACTCCTCCTGATTCTGTTGACCTTCTGAGTCTTGTGGTTCTTGTTCGTCTTGATTCTGTTGATCTTCGGAAGGCTGTTGCTGCTGTTGCTCCAACTGTTGCAGGGCCAACTCGAGGTTGTGTTTTGCGTCGGTGTCCGTCGGGTCGCGCCGAAGCGCCTCTTTGTAAGCTTCGAGGGCAGGTTCCAGCTGTTGTTGGCGGTAGAGGGCGTTCCCGAGGTTGTACCAAGCCTGGGCCTCGACCAGTGGGTCGCCACTTTCGGTCGCTTGTTGATACGCCTCTGCCGCGCGCTCGATGGCGTCGTTGCGATATAGCGCATTGCCGTCATTGAACGGCGCCACGGCCGAATCAGGAGCCTCGCGTAGCGCCTCCAAATACTGCTCATGCGCCTCGTCGTATCGCCCCTCTGTATAGAGCTGGTTGCCTGCCTCGACCGCCCGTCGACCAGGTTGCGCATCGGCATGGGGCGCGGCGAGAAGCCCCATCAGCAGAAGCCACCTGTACCCGCGTATGAGTCGTGTCACTTGAACCTCCCCGTCCACCCGGCTTGGACGCGTCGGCGGTCGGGAATGAGGACTTCGGCGAGTAACAACAACAGGGCGGCCCCGAGAAAGATCTGAAACTGCTCGTCGAACACCGTGATCTGCTCCGATTCGAACTCCTGACCGGGCCCGCCGGTGACCTCCTCCGCCAAGAGCGACAACTCAGTACCCGCTGCGGACGCTCGATAGTAGGTGCCCCCGGTGCGAGCGGCGAGGTCCTGGAGTATCGCTTCGTCCAGTCGGGTTGTGACCACGGCGCCCTCGCGGTCGCGTTTGAACCCCTGAGCACGTCCGGTCGCATCAATCTCCGGAATCGGCACTCCCTCCGGTGACCCGATACCGACTGTGAAGATCCGGACTCCCTCGGAGACCGCGCGCTGGATCGCGTCGTCGAGCGCTTCCTCGTGGTCCTCGCCATCGGTGATGATCACGAGGAAGCGGTGTCGGCGGTCGGTTTCAGTGAACGCTTCGAGGGCCACACTGATCGCCTGTCCCAAGTTAGTGCCCTGTACGGACATGATGTTGGGGTGCATCGCATTGAGGAACAGCGTGGCGGCGCCATAGTCGACCGTCAGCGGGCTTTGGACAAACGCGTCGCCGGCAAACGCCACGAGACCGACCCGGTCTCCATTCAGTCGCTCGATCAGCTCCGCAATCGCAAGTTTGGCCTTGTCGATCCGATTGGGAGCGATGTCCTCGGCAATCATCGACGCCGATAGATCGAGGGCTACCACGATGTCCTGTCCTTCGCGTCGCACCGTTTCCACCCGACTGCCGAACTGGGGTCGTCCCAGTGCGGTGGCCAGTAGGGCGACGGCGGTGATGACCAATACTGTCTTGACGAGTCGACCCCGTCGACTCACCGTCGCCGTGAGACGTTCGAGGAGTGCCCGATCACCAAACTGTTCCAGCGCGCGGCGTGTGCGGTGGTGTGTCCACCAGACCAGCGCCACGAGCGCCGGGACGAGCACGTAGGCGACGAGCATCTCGATCGAAGCGAATCGGAACACTAACGCACCCTTCTGTCGCAGGAAGAAACTGACACTAGGGCAGTCTCCTCAACATGGTGGCACCCGCACCCAGCTCTAGCATCAACAGTCCAACACCCACCAGGAGTGGTACGTGGAACAGCTCGCCATAGCGCGTGAACTCTTCCACATCGATCTCTGTGGTTTCGAGTGTGTCGATCTCCGTCCAGATCTCTTCGAGACTCGAGCGGTCCGTGGCGCGGAAATACTGCCCGCCGGTCAGCGCGGCGGTTTCTTGTAGCGTCGGCTCATCGATGTCTACCTGCATTTGGGCGTATCGACGGCCAAACACGGGATCGTCCACCGGGACTCGGGCGACTCCTTCGCTACCGGCGCCGATCGCATAAACGCGTATACCGAGTGCCTGTGCCATCTGGGCCGCAGTCACCGGGTCAATCTCTCCACGATTGTTTTGACCGTCGGTCAGCAGCACAATCACTTTTGACACTGCGTCCGAACCTTGGAGGCGTTTGACGGCCGTCGCCAGCCCCATCCCGATCGCCGTCCCATCTTCGAGAATCCCCGTGTCCAATTGGCTGAGGACCGTTGTGACCACCCCATAATCGAGGGTCAACGGCGCCTGGGTAAAGGCGTCCCCGGCGAAGACCACAAGACCGATACGGTCATTGCGCCGACCATTGACGAAATCCGCGGCTACTTGCTTGGCCGCTTCAATTCGGTTGGGTTCGAGATCCTCGGCCAGCATTGAGCTGGACAGGTCCAGGGCCAACACGATGTCGATGCCCTCGGTCGTGACCGTCTCGGCGGTGATGCCCGTCTGGGGACGCGCAAACGAGAGGATCAGTACGGCGAGGGCCGTCGTCCGGAGCCCGAAGAGTACGTGACGATAACGCCCGGTGCCTCCGGTATCTGCCCGTTTGATCGGGGTGAGGGAAGAGTACCGAAGCGAGCCGTGTCGTCGATGGCCGCCGCTGACATACCAGTAGATGAGTGGCGGCAGTCCGAACAGAAGCAGCAAGTACCACGGGTCGGCGAAGCGAAGGAGGGTGGTCATGCGACCTCCGCCTGATCTGCGTCGGCGTTCGCCACCTCAACGCGTGGGGTCGTGAGGTCTACCAGGCGTCGTCCAGCTGGAACCGTCTCACGGCATGAGGGCAGCTCGGGTCGGAGCTTGGCGAATTTGACGAGGTCGCATCGGTTCAGCAGTTTCTGAAAGCTGGTCACGACCTCGCTTCACGGCCTGGCGCGGCTGATCTCGCTGAGCACTTCCGGGGTGGTCATCTCCATGGCGTCGACACCGAACCGTCCTTCAACATAGACCCGCATGATGTCCGAGACGCGGATGTGGTAGGTCTTCACTTCCCCGCGCTCCAGGAGTCCAGACGCCTCAAGTGCGTCGAGCGCCTCATGGGCCAGGACATGCGCGGGCCGGGGGGGAGTGATGGGCACCGGTGTTTCGGGCTGTTCACGATGGCCCCTGCGACGGTAGAGCTGGTAGCCGATGACGCCCAACACCACGAGTCCGACGATCCACGGCCACAGGGTCAGCACGTCGAACGGGATCGTGAGAGGGTCTTTGATGTCGCGTATTTCGTCTTCATCGTCACGACCAACGCTCGCGATAGTGACCCCCGGTGTCTCTGCCGTCAGATCGACACGGTCCCCCTCACGGTCAACCACCTGTATCGAGAAGGCCGGTATTGAGAGCTCGCCAAGCTCAAACGCCGTGACCACGAGCTCGAGGGTCGATTGCAGGCGTTCGCCGTTTGGGGTCGAGGGCGGAAGACGCGTGTCGACTAGCTCCAGTGGATCGATCGTGACCGGGTCCGGCCACACCACAGTGGTATCCGACGCGTGGTCAACGGCGAGCACGACGGTGATGGGGTCCCCGACGGTGACGACGGTGGGTGCTAGCGTTACGGTCAGTGTCGGTGGCTCGCTTTGGGCTGATGCGCGCGTGAGCTGGGCGATCACGAGCCAGACGATGACTCCGAGACGTGGCCAGCGCTGACGGTCGTATCCGCGGGTATTCATCGGAATCGTTTTGCCCGTTGGCGGAAGAACCGCATGAGGCGGTCGGCGTAGGGGCGGTCGGTGCTGATCTCGACCACGTCGACCCTTGTTTGTCGAAATTCACGCTCCCGGGTCGCCAGCCTGTCGGTTACATCCCGTGCGAACGCACGCCGAAACCCGGGGTCCGACGCATTCACGGTGATGAGTTCTCCTGTCTCGGCGTCCTCAAGCTCGAGATAACCCACCGCGGGGAGCTCGTGCTCACGCGGGTCGCTCATTCGTATGACGATCGTGTCATGTCGTCGGCCGGCGATGGCCAACGCCTTTTGGTATCCCGTGGACAGAAAGTCGGAGACGACAAAGACCACCGCACGACGCCGGACGACCCGGGCGAGATACTCCAGAGCACCGGCCACATCGGTCCCTCGCCCGGCCGGTTTGAAGTACAGCAGCTCGCGAAGTACCCGGAGCACATGGTGTCGGCCTTTACGCGGGGGAACGAACTTCTCGATCCGGTCGCTGAAGATGATCAGACCAACTTTATCGTTGTTCGTGATGGCCGAGAACGCCAGCACGGCACAG
>JAYZGM010000186.1:0-17427 GCA_036336225.1 Acidobacteriota bacterium
AAATGATTTCGAGATCGGACAACGGCACAACCTTGCGCAGGTCGTGGTCATTGGCGAAGACGGCATGATGACGGCCGCGGCCGGGCCCTACGCGGCGCAGGACCGATTCGCGGCCCGACGAGCGTTGGTCGAGCGTCTCGAGGCAGAAGACCTCCTCGAACGTGTAGAAGACCCTACCCACGCGGTCGGACACTGTAGTCGGTGTCATACGGTGGTGGAGCCGCTGGTCTCCACGCAGTGGTTCGTCCGGATCAAGCCGCTGGCGGAGCCGGCGATCGCCGCCGTCGAAGACGGGCGCACCCGATTTGTCCCGGACCACTGGTCCCGAACCTACTTCGAGTGGATGACCAACATCCACGACTGGTGTATCTCCAGACAGCTCTGGTGGGGGCATCGGATACCGGCATGGTATTGCGATCAGTGCGACGCCGTCCTCGTCGAGGAAGAGACCCCATCGACGTGCACCTGTGGGGGCGAGCTCCGGCAGGACACCGACGTCCTCGATACGTGGTTTAGCTCGGGGCTCTGGCCATTCAGCACGATGGGATGGCCCGACCAGACCGCGGATCTTGCCCGCTACTATCCGACGAGCGTGATGATCACCGGGCTCGACATCATCTTCTTCTGGGTTGCCCGGATGATGATGCTCGGTCTGAAGTTTGGCGGCGACGTACCGTTCAAGACCGTGTACATCACGTCGCTCGTGCGTGACGCCCACGGCAAGAAGATGAGCAAGTCGAAGGGGAACGTCGTCAACCCTCTGGAGATGATGGACACCTATGGGGCCGACGCGTTTCGATTCACTTTGGCCGCTCTGGCCTCGCCCGGCATGGACATCTCGTTGTCGGAAGGGCGACTCCGAGGGTATCGCCAGTTCGTCAACAAGATTTGGAACGTGTCCCGATTCGTGCTCTTGAACCTGCCAGACACGCTCACCGCGTGTCCTGTCATCCCGCCGGCACCCGAGCGCGAGACGATTCACCGATGGATTCTCCATCGTGTCAGCGAGTTGTCGTTGGCGGTCACGCAGGCGCTCGAGACCTATCGTTTTGACGTAGCAGCCGACCGTCTCTATCACTTCACCTGGCACGAATACGCCGACTGGTATGTCGAGCTTGTCAAGCCGCATCTCGACACGACCGGGCCAGAGAAGGACCGCGCGGTGGCGGTGTTGCTCACGGTGCATGACCGAGTGCTCCGGCTGTTACATCCGCTGATGCCGTTCGTGACCGAGGAGCTGTGGCAGACACTGCCCCGTGACCCGGCCGATGGACGTACACCCAATGGCGCACATCAGACCATCACGCGAGCAGACTTCCCACAGCCCGAGCCGGACTGGGCTGACGACGAGGCCGTGAGCACGCTCGAGCTGTTGAAGGAAATCATCACGACGGTTCGGACGGTCCGAGCCGAGCGTGGAGTGCCACCCTCGAAACGGCTCTCGCTGGCGATTGAGGGCGCGACTTCCCACGAGCGGGACCGGATCGAGACCCATCTCGGGTATGTGTCGCGGCTGGCCCGACTCGATACCGTGCAGTTTCTTGATGACAGTTGGGGGAATGGGGAGACTGTCCGGCGCGTGGTTCGACAGATGCGGCTTCATGTGCCGTTGGCGGGGGTCGTCGATAAGGACGCCGAGGTAAAGAAGGTGCAACGAGAGCTCGACGACGTGGCCAAGCAGCTGACGTCGCTCAATACCCGTTTGACCAATCCTAAATTCCGCGAGCGCGCGGCGCCTGAGATTGTCGCCAAAGCGGTGGAACAACAGGCCGCAGCCGTTGCTCGTCAGAAACAGCTCCAACAGATTCTGGCGGAGCTGTCACCGTGACCGTGGCCCCGTTCTCACCACTCGACCCGGCGGTCTATCGGGAGATCGTACGGCGTGCGTTGGCCGAAGATGTACGGTGGGGTGACGTCGCGACGGATGCGACTATATCGGCCGAGCTGACCCCCTGTGTGTTGGCTGGGGTGGATGTTGCGAGTGAGTGCTTCAGACAGCTTGATCCCCATGTGCTGACTGAAGCTATGCTTCGTGACGGGGTGCATTGCGAATCGGGTACAGAGCTGCTTAGGATACGCGGGTTTGCTTCGGCCTTGTTGACGGCGGAACGAACGGCGTTGAACTTCTTGCAACGGATGTGCGCCGTGGCGACACGAGCGCGCACGTATGTTGAGGCCGGTGGTGGTCGGGTGACGGTGCTCGACACCCGAGAGACGACGCCAACCCTGCGGGCGCTCGAGACCTACGCGGTCCGAGTTGGGGGCGGGGTGAATCATCGAGTCGGGCTCGACGATGGAGCGCGTGTAGAGCGACATCACGCGGAGCTGGCCGGTGGCATTACCGCGGCTGTAGCGAGGATTCGAGAGGCTGACGCAGACTTGCCGATCGAGGTCGAAACCTCAACGCTGGTGGCTGTGGACGAAGCGCTCGCTGTGGGCGCATCCACTGTCTTGGTCGATGGGCGGTCACTTACTTTCGTCCGCGAGGCGGTGCGGCGCAGTCGGGGGCGAGCCAAGGTAGAAATCACGGGGGAGGTGACACCGGCCCGTATGGCTGAGCTCTCGCAGACGGGAGCCGAGTATGTGTCGGTCAGCGAGTTGACCTGGTGTGTCCCAGGGATCGACATCGGTTTGACGCTCGGCGGACCCGTGTGACCGACCAGACCGAGGGGACGGCGCGACTCGGGGTGTTTGGCGCAAAGGTGCATCTCTACGAGAGTGTCACCTCGACCAACGACGTCGTGGCCGCCTTGGCCGATCAAGGGGCCCCTCATGGCACGGTCGTCGTAGCCAAGCGGCAGACGGCCGGTCGTGGACGGCATGGGAATGACTGGTTTTCGCCCCTGGGCACGGGGTTGTATGTTTCGGTGCTTCTCCGTCGACTGATGTCTCCCCTGTTGCCCTTGGCGGCCGGTGTCGCGGTGGCTGACACCCTTCGTCAGACGGCGAAGCTGGAGGCATGGCTCGAATGGCCCAATGACGTGGTCGCGGTCACTGCCGATGGCGAGTCGAGGAAAGTGGCCGGGATCCTTTTGGAGGCCACGACCGTCGATGGGCAACGCGCCCGGGTCGTAATGGGGATTGGTGTCAATCTCCGCGAGGCCAGATGGCCGGGAGCACTCGCGGCTCGGGCCGGGTCTGTGGAAGGAGTGACGGGGACCCGTTTGAACCCTGACGACGTGCTGATTCAGTTATTGGCGACCTTGTCCGAGCGATGCGACGATCTCGAAAGCGGGAGCATCGCCGATCTCCTACGGCGATGGGAGTTGCTGGCCCCGTCGAGTCGCGGGACGACGGTGGAATGGTCCGTTGGGGCAACCCGGCGGCGCGGGATTACCGAAGGCCTGAACGAGGACGGCGCCCTCATCGTCCGGGTGGGGACCGACCACGAGTGTCTGGTCGGAGGTGAGGTGCGGCACGTGAGGACTCGATCAGAGACACGTTGACCCCGTGCGTCCTTCAGAGCGGATACGAGAATCTCATGCTCCTTGCGATCGACGTCGGTAACACGAACATCGTGTTCGGGATCTTCGACGGGGATACGCTGGACCACAGCTGGCGTTTGGCCACGTTGCACGATCGAACGGCGGACGAGCTACGCGTGCTCGTGAGCCGTCTGTTCGCGGAGCACGACTTGGACATGCGACGCGTCAGGGGGGTCGTGCTGTCGTCCGTCGTGCCGTCGTTGACCGCGACACTGATCGAGATGGTGGCGCGCGGGTTCGGTCGAGAGTGTCTCGTGGTCGACGCGACCAATGTGGGATTCCCCATCCGCTATCAACCCGCTGACGATGTTGGGGCTGACCGGCTGGTCAACGGGGTGGCGGCGCTGGAGCAATATGGTGGCGCGGACCACGCCATTGTGGTGGTTGACTTTGGCACCGCGACGACGTTCGACGTGATCTCGTCCGCCGGCGAGTATGTGGGGGGCGTGATCTGTCCTGGCGTGGAGATCTCGGCCGATGCGTTGTTCCAACGGGCCGCTCGTCTTCCACGGGTCGACGTGCGGCGTCCACCGGTTGTGATCGGCACGAGCACGGTGGCGTCGATGCGGTCTGGGCTGTTTTTCGGGTATGTCGCTATGGTCGAAGGGCTTGTTGGACGGTTGCGGACCGAACTCGATACCGACAAGCGGACCGTCAGTGTGGCAACTGGGGGGTTGGCTGGCACGATCGCGGCCGAAACGGACGCCATTGACTACGTCAGTCCAGACCTGACCCTCCAGGGACTGCGTCTCGTGTGGCGCCACAACCGGGGATAGCGTCGGTCATGGACGCTGGCGCTTACTGTCGTGCGATTGAACGCTATCTCTGCCAGCGCAACGGCGGGCACCTAATTCGTATTGTCGGTGTCGCCTTTGAACGCGTCTGCGGGTGGGCCGAGTCTGGCGTGCCGTTGCGGGTTGTTACCGCGGGAATCGACCGAAAGCTGGCGCGCGTCGAGCACACCGACCGGTCCCGCCGACCGCTGCGGATCGAGTTCTGCGAGGCGGATGTGCTCGATGCGTTTGATGAGTGGCGGCGTGCGGTGGGTGTCGCCACGTCAACGACCGTGGGGTCGACCACTGGTCCATCCTCCGATCCGCACGTCACCGCAACTCCTCGCCACGGGAGTCTTCCCAAACACATCGACCAGGTGGTGACCCGTGTTACCAGCCAGCTTGCTCTGCCCGAGCTCGCACCGGGTCTCCACGCGGCGCTCGCCGACACCATCGACGACCTCGAACGTGTGCGCGCATCGGCCCGAACCGCGCGTGGGTCCAGCCGAGCCGAGCTCATCGAACGTCTCGAGAGGATGGATCAGCAGCTCCTCGCGGCGGTACGATCGTCCAGTCGCGTGACGCTGGAGGAGTTCGAGTCGGAAGCCCGGGAGGCGCTGGCGCCGTTCAGGACGCGGCTGGACGAGACGGCCTACGTGAAGGCGGTCGAGGCGAGCACCGACCGACTGCTCCGTGAGCGTCTTCGGTTGCCGACCGTCCGGTTCGATGGCTAGTGTGCTCCCTCTTCACGCCTCGCGCGACGCGCGCAGCGACATCCGAGACGTAACGGGAACCGATGACACGAGGTGCTAAGGCGCGCGATACGGGTGACGTCGGCGTGTCGCACGACCGGCTCGATCTGACGATCGAACGACCGGCGGTGGGGGGACGCATGATCGCTCGCCACCAAGGACGGGTCGTACTGGTCGAGGGAGCGATTCCGGGGGAGCGAGTCCGCGTGGTGGTCGAACGGGCGCGTCGCGACGTCCTGTTTGCCCGGACGGTTGATGTGCTTGACGCATCACCAGACCGGCGCCCGGTCCGGACACCGCCATCCTGTGGCGGGCGTCGCTTCGCCCACATCGCGTATCAGCGACAACTGGACCTGAAGGCCGAGATCGTGCGCGACGCCTTATTACGCATCGGCCGGATCGATCTGACCGCGTCGCCGTCGGTGGCGGCTTCCGACCGCTCCGGGTATCGCATGCGGGCCAGGTTGCATGTCGCACCAGGGCGGGTCGGGTTTTTCGACGATGGGTCCCATGACGTTTGCCACGTCGGCGGGACCGGAATGTTGTCCACGCGGACCGAGTGGGTGGTTGAACGGCTCAATACCCTGGCTGGAGTTCTGACCAACGTCGGGACGCAGACGATCGACGTGGCCGAGGACTTGCCCGGCGACCATTGCGTGCTGCACCTGGCCGTTGCCCATGCCACGGAGTCCACCCTCCATCAGCTCTCGGGGGACGCGCTTGCCGATCACGTATCCGGTCTAAGTGTGTCGCGGGTGGATAGCGGTCGCCCAGTCCGCATCGTGTTCGGGATACCCTGGGTCTCGGACCCGGTGGTCGCCTTCCTTTCGTCGCGAGGCGGGGACACGTCGCTCCGGCGTCATGCTACCGCGTTCTTTCAGTCGAACCGCTCCCTTGTGCCACGGCTCGTGGCCGCGGTCGCCGCGTTGTGGGATCGTGGCCCGCTGGTCGACCTCTATGCAGGAGTGGGGCTGTTTGCGGTAAGTCTTGCGTCCGGAGACGCCCGCCGCGTCACGGCCGTGGAGCGAGACCCAGTCAGTAGTCGGGATCTGGTGGCGAACGCGGCGGATCAGACCGGGGTGGAGGTCGTGTGTGCCGCGGTCGAGACATACTTGAAACGGTGTGGTGCGCTCCATGACGCGACGGTCATTGTCGACCCCCCGCGGTCGGGGCTATCGCAGGAAGTGGTCACGCGCCTGATCCGGCGTCGTCCGCGACGGGTTATCTATGTCTCGTGTGATGTATCCACTCAAGCCCGGGACCTGCGACGGCTGACCTCGGCCGGTTACGGGCTCACCGACGTGCACGTTTTCGATATGTTTCCTGACACCCCGCACATCGAGACCGTCGTCGCTTTGGACGTGCGCTAGACGCCGCGGCCGTTACATCCGGTCCGGCACCGAGCACCCCATCAGTGCCAGCGCCCGTGTCATCTGCGTGTCAAAGTAGAGGACGCCGACGGCGCGCCACAGACGAACGGCTTCGTTCGGTTCGGCCACAACCGGGCTGCTGTGGTAAAAGCCGTTGAAACGCTGGGCCAACCCGAAGGCATACTTGGCCAGCACCGAGAGCTCGAGCGTGCGCACCGCCTGCTCCGCGATTTCGTCGAGTTTGGCGGACTCCAGCAACAGCCCCCACAATTCGTCGCCGGCGACCTCGGTAACGTGGTCGATCGGCAACCGCTCGAGTTGCGAGGCGAGGTCCTCACGCGTGAGCCCCGCCCGCTCCCCCAGTTTTTGCAGAATCTTACGGGCCCGGACGGTGGCGTACTGAAGATACGGGCCGGTCTCCCCCTCGAAACTCAGCGCCTCGTCGATATCGAATGCGATCACCTTGCCGCGGGAGAATTTGATCATGAAATACCGCACGGCCGCGGTGGCGATCGTTGTGGCGATGTGACGGTGCTCGTCGGCTCCCAGTTCATCGTGACGCCGGCGGACCTCGTCCGTGGCGCGTTCGGTGATTTGATTCAGGAGGTCGTCTGCCTTGACCCCGAGTCCCTTGCGTCCGGAGACCTCCACGAACGGTTTGCCGTCATCGGGGTCGCCATAGCCGAGAGCCCGCGCCGTTGACCGAGACAATGCCACCATCTCATACGAAAAGTGGACCGAACGCTCTGCTTCGCGGGGATGGTCCAATGCGGTCAGCGCCTGAACAAGGAGCCGCTGTAGATAGCTTTGACGGGTATCGATGACGTTGTAGACCGAGTCCGCTTGTCCAAAACTGGGCGCGGGACCTCGGTCGGGCGGGGACGACGACACCTCGGTCGACGTAGCCCACAAGGGGCGTCCTGACGCCTGATTCCCGATCCACCGATAGTGAAAATCCCGACCCAGCAAACCGAATTTCCACAGCTGATAGGCGATATCTTTTCCTACATACGTCACGGTGCCGTTCGACCGGACGATGACCTTGGCTCGTGTGTCGGCGTCGTCTGGTGGTGGCTCTTGCGATGGGTCGGGCGCGGCGGATGCGTCGTCATCGATCGGCATGATCCAACAACCGGCCAGACGCCCGCTTTCCTGCAGAACCACCGCCCCCGAGCGCTTCAGAATGTCAAAAGCCCGATTCCAGAACTCGAGTCGCAGGATGTCGCCCTCCCAGCTCAAGAGGTCATATTCGACCCCGAGCCGGGCCATCGTCTGGAGGTGACATTGCACAATACGGTCGGTGACGACATGTGCAATGGCGGCATTGGGCTCGATATCGTGCTCGAGATCTTGAAGTGTCGCGCGTCGGTGCACCAGCCGAGCGTCGTCTTCCTCATACCACTGGGTGACCCGGGCATAGAGGTCCCAGCAGTAGTAGTCGAATCTCGGAGCCGCCACGAGCGCTCGGACCTCGTCAAGATTCTTGTGTTCAAGCTCGCGAAGACCGACGACCACGTCGGCGACCTGGACGCCGGTATCGTCGATGTAGTTCTGCACCTCCACGTCGGCTCCGCGGAAACGGAGCAACCGACACAGCGTGTCGCCAAGGGTCGAGTTGCGCAGGTGCCCAACATGCGCCGCTTTGTTCGGGTTGATCGCGGTGTGCTCGACGATCGTCTTGAGGCGGTCTGCGGGCTCCGGGCTGGGAGCCGATCCGCCCACCCGTTGGCGGATAAAAGGCGCCCGGTCGAGAAATACGTTGAGGTAGCCGGCGCCGGTCGGCTCCACCCGATCCACACCGTCGACGGGACCAAGAGCCTCTGTGATTTCTTGCGCGATGACCCGAGGGGCCTTACGGAGCATACGAGCCAGCTCGAATGCCACCGTAACGGCCAGGTCGCCCAGTTGCCGGTTGGGTGGATACTTGATAACGATGGTCGGCATCGCGTCGTCGTCGACCTCGTACAGACGGTGGAGGACGGACCGGATGTGACCGCGAAGCTGGGCGTGGATCGGCAATATCATGCTCGAGTCATCCGCGCCAGACGACACGCGCGTGTGTGGTCGTCTGGCGTATTCACGTTGAAGAACAGACGTCCGTCTGGGTCGAACGGCGTCACCTTGGCCGCGGATAGCCGTGCGACAGACGGTGTCTCCGCGAAATCGGAGAGGCGAAGAGCGCGCCGCTCGAGACGGGCGTGAATCGGTTCACAACAGCTGCGGTCATAGACCGCGCAAAGCGGTTGTGGACCGTGGGAACTCCAGGGAACGACGGCCCCCACGGCGTCGGCGTAGTCCGTCAAATACCGAAGGAACCTCGCCGTTAGAAACGGGAGGTCACCGGCGATCACGAGTGTCCGGGTCGTCGGTGATCTGACAAGGGCTGTATAGACCCCACCGAGGGGACCGGTCCCCGATATAAGATCGGTGCACACACGGACACCCGATGCTCGGAAACGGTGATGATCGTTTGAGACGATCAGGATATGTTCTGCGACCTGTCCCACGACGCCGAGTTGCCGTTCGAGAACCCGCTGACCGTCGATAATCAGGTCGCTCTTGTCCAGCCCGCCCAGTCGGCGGCCCTCGCCACCTGCGATAATGGCTGCGGTTCGCACCGTTGTCGCTAACTGTTCGTGTCCTGTTCCGGAGTCCGTGCGCTATTCACGCTGCCGATGTATCCCGACCGACCGCGTTGCGTGTCGTTTTCTGACCGCAGCGGGTTCTAACCTTATCAGAATCCCCGAGATGCGACTGGTGACAGATTCGCCCCAGGCTCTATGTCCGAATTGAGAATCGGTCGCGCGCTCGGAGCCAGTCTCCATCAAGCCATCGACGAGGTGCTTCCCACTCGTCTCGAGTTCTATGAGAGTTGGCTGACACCGAAGCGCGTGCGTGATGGCACCCTTGGACGAGCCAAGATAACGGCGGTGTTTAGCTTTCTGCGGCAGGAACCGGAAGGATACGACTTGGTGATGGAGCGGGCCGGTCGCTACACCGCCGAGTGGACACTCGAGACCATGTCGGGCATCGAGCGCGCGACGGTGTCGAACCTGCCTTACGTTCTACGCGTGCGTTCGGTGCTTCGGATCGGTGGTCGGTTCATACGGGGGTTGCATGTTGACGGGCGTCTGCGGCGGACGAGCCGACGAGGTGTCACCGTGGTGACCATCGAGCACTCTCTGTTCTGTGACCAACTTGCCCCCGGCTCCGCGCCACGGTGTCGGTTCTACGGAGCACTGCTCGAACGGTGTTTCGAGTCGTTCGGGCTTCGCCGTCGCGCTGAAATCACACGGTGTCTCGGAACGGGCGACCGAGTTTGCGAGATCATGTTGGAGACCGTCAACCACCAGGAGGAACCGCCGTCTTGCGTTCCGGCTGGTGGCGCGATACCGTGAGACTAACGTGTTTTGCCGCTGCTAGGGGAAGCGGGTGAATTGAATGAGTGCCTGGACGTGGTTCATGGGTGCCCGTATCGGATGGCTCACGAAGGACACGCGAGGGCGGGGACCGGCGTCGCGTCATCGCGCGCGCCTTTTAATTACCGGCGGTCTCATGCTGTGGGGATTGAGCCCCACGATGCCCGCGCAGCCCGCGGCCGATGGCGAGACCACACCTGTGGTTCATGTCGCCGAGGTCGACGCGCTTATTCACCCGGCGTCGGCAGAGTTCATCACCCAAACGCTCGAGCGAGCGGCGACGAGTGATGCGGATCTCGTCGTGCTCGTGCTCCGCACACCGGGTGGTCTTGTAGATTCCACGAGGGACATCAACTCAGGCATCATCGAATCACCGGTCCCGGTGGTCGTGTATGTCGGCCCCAGCGGAGCTCGTGCGGCCTCGGCCGGCTTTCTTATCACGATCGCGGCCGATGTCGCCGCGATGGCCCCCGGCACACATATCGGCGCTGCGCATCCGGTGGCTGGAACCGGACAACCTATGGACGATACGATGGCCGAAAAGGCCGCCTCGGACGTGGCGGCCTATGCAAGGTCCCTCGCCGCGCAGCGTGGCCGCAATGTCGAGCTGGCCGAAAAGGCGGTCGTCGACAGTCAGTCCTTTACCGAGGCCGAGGCGCTGGCGGCCACCCCTCCGCTTATCGATCTGGTGGCGGACGACCTGGATGCGTTGATCGACTTGCTCGACGGGCACGTGGTCACCCGTTGGGACGGTCGCACCCACGTGCTCCGCACCGCGGGTGCGCGAGTGGAGCGGATGGAAATGAACTGGCGCCAGCGTCTGCTGAGCGCTATCGCCCATCCCCAGATCGCCGTCTTGTTGCTCAGCCTCGGCACGCTGGGTCTGACCATCGAGCTCTGGAGTCCAGGTGCGATTTTGCCTGGTGTCGCCGGTGGCCTGTGTCTTCTCCTCGCGTTCTTCGCGTTTCAAGTCCTACCGATCAACTATGTCGGGTTACTCTTGGTACTGTTTGGTCTGATTCTGCTCGTGCTCGAGATGATGACCACGAGTTTTGGGGCCCTGGCGGCCGGGGGGGCGGTGAGCATGGTGCTCGGGATGGTCATGTTGATCGACTCGCCCGCCCCCGAGCTGCAATTGGGGTGGCCGTTTATTCTGTCGGTCATTGCGGCGCTGGGGACGGTTGTGACGCTGTTGGCCAGACTAGCCTTGCGCGCCCAGCTTCGTCCCTCGGTCACCGGGGTGACCGGTATGCTTGAGCGGCGAGGTGAGGTGGTTGACGCGATTGCGCCCAGTGGGCCAGGCCGGGTGGCCACGCATGGTGAGTTGTGGACCGCGGTGGCGAAGGAGCCGCTCTCGCCAGGGAGTCGCGTACGGGTCGTGGGCATCGATGGGATGACCCTGACGGTGGTGTCAGACTCAGAATGAGACGCACGGTATGACGATCAGTCCTCTGTTCCTGTTCGGTGCAATGGTCGCGTTGTATTTGGCGACCTCGATCAAGATCCTTAATGAGTATGAGCGGGGCGTGATCTTCCGTCTCGGTAAGCTCTTGCCCCGCCCAAAGGGTCCCGGAGTCATTCTCGTGTTCGCGCCGATCGACCGAATGGTCCGGGTCGGACTGCGGACGATTGTCATGGATGTGCCGCCACAGGACATCATCACGCGGGACAACGTGTCGGTGAAGGTAAACGCGGTTATCTACTTCCGCGTGATGGAGCCGCAGCGGGCCATTGTCGAAGTCGAGAGCTTCCACTACGCCACATCGCAGCTGGCCCAGACGACGCTGCGGAGTGTGCTTGGTCAGGTCGACCTGGACGATCTGCTCTCCGAGCGGGACCGATTGAATCGGGAGCTACAGCGTCTGTTGGACCAACAGACCGATCCCTGGGGGATCAAGGTGTCGGCCGTGGAGGTGAAGCATGTTGATCTGCCGGACAACATGCAGCGCGCCATGGCCAAGCAGGCCGAGGCGGAACGCGAGAAACGCGCAAAGATCATTCACGCCGAAGGCGAGTTCAGCGCCTCCGAGCGGCTCGCGCAGGCGGCCGAGGTCATTGGCACCCAGCCGCTTGCCGTGACGTTGCGGTATCTCCAGACCCTCACGGAGATCGCGGGGGAGAAGAACTCCACGATTATCTTTCCTGTCCCGGTCGAGCTCTTGAATCTCCTGCGGACACGAAGCACGGATACCAACGATGGCAAGCCGGGCACCGACTGACGCCGCCCCAAGCGCGAAGCAGCTCGTGTTCTTGTCGATGATCGCGGCAGTTGTCGCCGTCATCGTCTTTTTGTGCGGTGTGCTCGTGGGTCGAGGGGTGCCGCCAATCCGAGGCCCTCTGGAGGCCACTGCTGCGGCGGAGTTGGGTAGCGGTGGAGCGGCCGATCTCGGAGTGGCCGGTCACCCCGCAGACCCGGACCGCTCGCCACTTGACGATTTGACCTATTTCGGCCGGTTGCATAGCACGGAGCCGGCATCTGAGACGCTGGAGGCGGAGACAGAGACGCCGCGGAATGATGATGACGGTCTAGTAGTGGGCATGTCCCTCGAGAGACTGGTGTCACCGAGGGACGGGGTATTTGTCGTCCAGGTGACGGCCCTGCGCGGCGCGGATAACGCCGCCGATGTCGCGGCGGGTCTCGTGGAGAAGGGCTACCCCGCGTTTGTCGTGGAACCGACCCCGGGGACCCCGGCAGCGGTACACCGGGTGCGGGTCGGCCCGTATACCGATCGGACCGACGCGGGAGTGGTTCGGGATCGTCTGGAGACTGAAGAGCAGTTCAAGCCCTGGGTCGTGCAGCCCTAGTGTCCTGTCATCGTGATTTGCTGCGTCACTTCCGGACGAAATTCAGTGCGGCTCGAATGTAGCAGGGCTTTCACCACGGGTCGCTCGGATCCTCTCCCGCTCTGCTAGCCGACCCCATGCACGCTTTCCTGGCTGCCGTGCTGTCCGGTGTGTTGCTCACGCTGAGTTTTCCGCCATTCGGACACCCCGGTGTGGCGTGGGTTGCGCTCGTGCCCCTCATGGTGGTCCTGCACGGGACCCGGTCTCGAGCCCGAGCGTTTGGTCTGGCGCTCACGGCTGGTGTGCTGCATTTCGGAGGCACACTGCCGTGGTTGACAGACGTTATGGTCGAGTATGGCGGCCTGGCGCGTCCGCTGGGGATCGTCATCAACGGTCTCTTGGTCGCCTATTTGGCCCTGTTCCCGGCTGTCTTCGGTCTGATCCTGGTCGCCTTTCGAGGCATTCTGGGTTCGTGGATGCTGCTGGCGGCCGCACCGATCTGGCTCAGCACCGAACTGGGGCGAGTGTGGCTCCTGGGTGGGTTCCCGTGGGAGCTCCTGGGGTACAGCCAAACAGCGGTGCTGCCCGTCGCGCAGATCGCCAGTCTCTTTGGGGTCCACGGCGTGACCCTGCTCGTCGTGTTCATCAACGGCGTGCTGGCCTTTGCGCTCGTGCAGGGCGGGCGGCGGCGCACGTCAGTTCTCACGGCAGGCGCCCTGGTGCTGGCGGTGGTGCTGGGCTTCGGTGGTCTCAGACTGTCGGCGAGCCGTCTGGTCGAGACGGGAGAGCCGCTGCGTGTCGGGCTCATTCAAGGGAATGTGGCCCAGGAGGAGAAGTGGGACCGGGGCCGCCGACAGGCCATACTCAGCCGCTATCTGGAGCTGACACGAGAGAGCGCCAGCAATGGCGCCAGATTCGTGGTGTGGCCGGAGTCGGCCACCCCCTTCGCCTTTGAGGATCACCCAGATGGGGCGCTCGTACGACAGGTCGCGAGAGAGACGGGAATACACCTCTTGTTTGGGAGCACTCGGTTTCACAGGGGCGAAACCCCTCCGCGTCTCTACAATGCGGCGTATGCACTCGGGCCCCAAGGGGACACCGTCGGCGTGTATCACAAGATGCACCTTGTCCCGTTTGGTGAGTATGTTCCGTTACGGTCGTTGTTATTCTTTGCCTCACCCCTCGTTGAGGCCGTGACCCACTTTTCCCCCGGGACCGAGGCGACTCCACTCGCGATCGGCACGCATCTGATGAGCGCCGCGATCTGTTACGAGATCATCTATCCGGCGTTGAGTCGCGCGTTCGTGCGGCAGGGAAGTGAGCTACTGACCACCATCACCAATGACGCCTGGTATGGTCGATCTGGCGCCCCGCATCAGCATTTTCAACAGGCGCGGATGCGGGCCATTGAACAGGGTCGGTATCTCGTCCGGGCCGCGAATACTGGGATCAGTGGTGTCGTTGACCCCTACGGGCGGGTGTTGGCCCGAACGGCGTTGTTCGAGCCGGCCGCGGTCACGATGGACGTCCGGCTTCTGACTGACCTCACGTGGTACGCTCGCATCGGCGATCTCCCCGCCTATCTCTGTTTGACCCTGACCGTTGTGGGGCTCTGGCTCACACGCCGACGCGCCAACTGAGCGAGGCGCGTAGCGAGGAACGCATTTGGGCTTGCCTCGGTCGGACACTACAATGACCATGGTTCGCTGGTGGCGTTGCCAGCCACCCTCCGGAGGCGCAGAATCGCACTTGCCAATCTGGTGCTTATCGCCCTCGTCGGCTATCTACTCGCGTCGTTTTCCAGCGCCGTGCAGATCAGCCGACTCGTCTATGGCACCGATATTCGAAAGTACGGGAGTGGCAACGCCGGCGCCACCAACATGCTCCGCACGTTTGGTTGGAAACCGGCGTTGGCGGCGTTTCTCGTCGACGTGGCCAAGGGTTTCGTGCCGGCGTTGCTTGCCCCGAGGTTCCAGCTTGGCGAGCTGAGTCTCCCCCCGACTTCCTTGCAGTTGGTGGCGGGTACCGCGGCCACCATCGGCCACTGCTATCCGCTCTTCGCCGGTTTTCGGGGCGGGAAGGGGGTCGCGACCGCGGCGGGGGCGTTTCTCGCGATTTACCCGCTTGCCGTGCCTATTTGTCTCGTTGTGTTCGTCGTGGTAGTGATACCGTCGGGTCAGGTGTCCTTGGCGGCGCTGACGGCGTCGTTGTCCATGCCGGTGACCCTGCTGGCGCTCCGTTACGGTGTCGACTACCCGGTGTCGACTCCCGACCTGTATGTGGCGGTGTCGCTCGCCGGTTTCATCGTGTTTACCCATAAGTCGAACATTTCTAGGATGCGCGTCGGCGGCGAGCGCCGATTTCGCAGCTTGCCGTGGTGAGCGTCGAGACGGACGCCGCGCCTCGGGTGACGAGTTTGCACGTATGGTTAGGGACGCTACCCGAATCGAAAGTGAGGAGAATCCATGGCCATTGAGCTCGATGACCAGATCAAACTGTATGAAGACCTCGAAGAGCGGTCGCTCGCGCTGCGTGGCTATCTTTGACACGTCAGAAACGGCCAAGGAGTTGAGCGAGCTCGAGGCTCGAGCCGCGGTTCCTGACTTCTGGAAGGAGCCGGACCGCGCGCAGGAGGTGCTTCGACGTCGCCGGCGGTTGCAGGACGACCGCGATCTCGCCGAGTCGCTTCGCCAGAAGACGGAAGATCTTGCCGTCCTGATCGACTGGGTCAATGAGGGCGAGACGGTCGAGGATGATCTGGTGGCCGCGCTCGACGTGTTGGCGACCGAAGTTGAGACCGGCGAGATCAAGAAAATGCTCGGTGGCGAGCACGACGACAAGAATGCCATCGTCACGATTCATCCCGGGGCGGGGGGAACGGAGTCACAAGACTGGGCGGAGATGTTGGCTCGTGCCTATATGCGTTGGGCCGAACGGAGAGAATTCAAGATTGAGGTGATCGAATGGCAGCCCGGTGACGAAGCGGGCATCAAGGCGGCTACTCTCACCATTAGCGGCGACTACGCCTATGGGCAGCTACTGGCAGAAGCGGGCGTGCACCGCCTCGTTCGGATCTCTCCGTTCGACCAAGCGGCTCGTCGTCATACGTCGTTTGCGTCCTTATTCGTCTGGCCGGAGCTGCCAGAGGACGTCGATGTCGAGATCGACGAAAAAGACTTGCGGATTGATACCTACCGGTCGAGTGGTGCCGGAGGTCAACATGTCAACGTGACGGACTCGGCCGTGCGTATCACGCATTTGCCGACGAACATCGTCGTGTCCTGTCAGAACGAGCGGTCACAGCATCGCAATCGAGATGCCGCGATGAAGGTCCTCAAGGCGCGGCTCTACGATCTCCGGCAGAAGGAGCAGCAGGACAAGCTGGAAGAGATCGGCGGCGAGAAGAAGGCGATCGGGTTTGGGAGCCAGATCCGCAGCTATGTGCTCCATCCCTATCAGATGGTGAAGGATCTGCGCACAAAGATGGAGACCGGGGCGGTCGATCGGGTGCTCGACGGTGACTTCGATGCATTCATCAAGGCGTATCTCATGCAGAAGGCCGGGGCGAGGGAGCGAAACTAGGGGGCACGTGAGATGCCTGGCTCGGTTCCGGTAATGAACGCCTCCCGGATGGCGTTGGGATGGGCAATGTCGGCGACGGCGCCTGTCGTTGCATCGACGGTTGTGAACACAACGTTCGACGGCGCAATGAACTGGCGGGATGTGTCACCGTCCTCCGTGTAGACGCGCATAAAGTCGTGCCAGATTGGCAGTGCGACCGATGCCCCGTCCTGGCCGGCGCCGAGGGTCCGTTTCCGGTCGAATCCCACCCACACGCCGACGGTGATGTCCGGGTCAAAACCGACGAACCACCCGTCGGTGTAGTCGTCTACCGTGCCGGTCTTGCCGGCGACCGGCCACTCGAGTGTTTGAGCCGCCACCCCCGTGCCGCGATCGACGACGCCGCGTAGCAGGTTCACCATGACGAACGCCGTATCAGAGGGGATCGCTTGTTCGGCCGCGGGCCGATGTTCCTCGAGGACGGTGCCATGCTGGTCCGAGATGGTCATGATGCGGAATGGGGGCATCCGAACGCCGTTGTTTGGGAATACGGTATAGGCGCTCGTGATCTCTTCCAGTGTGGCTTCCGATGACCCGAGGGCCACAGACAAATACGGTGGAATCTCCGAGACAAACCCAAATCGACGAGCGTAGGCCACAACCGACCTCGGGCCGATGTCTCGCATAAGACGTACGGCCGGGATGTTCCTGGATTTTTCCAGTGCCGTCCGAAGGGTTATGGGGCCGAGATGGTCCCGTTTGTAATTTCGTGGTGCGTATCGCGATTGGCCAAGGCCGTTATCAAAACTGGTTGGCTCGTCAAGAAGGATGGATACTGGGGAATAGCCTCGGTCGATCGCTGCGGCAAACAAGATGCTTTTGAACAGCGACCCCAGTTGGCGTTTTGCTTGAGTCGCCCGATTAAACTGACTTCGCTGGAAGCTGTATCCCCCGGTCATGGCGAGGACGGCCCCGCTCCGGTTATCAAGGGCCAATAAGGCGCCTTCCACCATCGGCTCCTGTTCGAGGGTGGCGACCAATCGGTGGTCGTCCGGGTCGATGGAGACCACACGTACGTCGATCAGGTCTCCACGGCGGACCAGTGCCGACGCGTTGCGTTGTCCGGTCCATGCGAAGTCGCTGGAGCTGAGTGTGGTCGTATATGGACCCACCCGAGCCTCCATCACCTGGCCGATGGTCGCTGTGACCACGGCCGGGACGATCTCTCCTGGTGCGAGTGGGAGACGCCAGCGGGGGTGGGCGAACGCTGAGAGCGAGGTCCC
>JAYZGM010000187.1:0-10651 GCA_036336225.1 Acidobacteriota bacterium
CGGTGCGTCCGGGACCACTGCGGGTGCACCGCGGCCTCGCCGTCGAGACGGCCGAGTCGGGCAATCGACGCGACGCGATGGCGGAGTGGGTTCCCGCCGGAACCGGCCGGGGTGCGTTTTACCTGTATGTACCCGCCGGGACGACCGACGCAGCGAAGCGGTTGTGTACGGAATACAGGGTCCCGGTCACCGAGATTTGGAGCTACCACGCCGTCGGCGAGCAGATGCGGTTCACGATGGCATTCCGGTCGTCTGAAACGGCGTCGAGAGCTGGCCAGGCCCGGAGTCTTCGGTCGAAAACGAAGTCGAAGGCTAAGACGACGCCCAAGGCCAAGACGACGGCCAAGCCCAAGAGGAGGGGTAAGGCCAAGACGACGGCTAAGATCAAGACGACGGCCAAGGCCAAGAAGACGGGTAAGGCCAAGACGACGGCTAAGATCAAGACGACGGCCAAGGCCAAGAAGACGGGTAAGGCCAAGACGACGCCCAAGCCCAAGGCCAAGCGGGCGACCAAGGTCGTTTCAGGGGGGCGGGCGGCGAAGCCCAGTTCGATCGTCTCTAAGAAGAGAGCGGCGAAGACCTCGAGGACCACGGCGGGGAGACCCGGCACCACCGTCAAAAAGAGCAAGACCGCTGGAGCGACCAAGACGGCGAAAACGGTCAAGGCGGCCAAGAAGACAAAGACGGCCAAGACCGTCGTGAGATCCGCGAAGACGTCGGCCCGGGCGAAGAAGACCGCGGCTGGTCGTCGTGCGACCCGGTAGTCTCCGCCGTTGCTGGCTATGCCATTCCTTCGCTTTTCACGCGACAAGCGCGGATACGAGAGTACGTATCTCTGTCATACGTATCGTCGCGACGGCAAAGCCGAGCTGCGGGTGTTGTATTGGTTTCGTACCCCTCCGAACGTGGAATTTGGACGGCTTGCGCTCGATCCCGACGCTATTCGGGCGATCGAAGCATCGAACCCGGGTCTGGCATTCGACTGGGACGAGATTCTCAAGGCCAAGCCACCCCCGCCAGAAAACGATGGACGCGGGGAGCGACGGACCAGACGTCGCACCCGATCCACCTCAAGCCAATCACCGGCAATCGTGCCTCCCGCCGAGTCTCCCAGTGACGATTCGACGCTGGTGTCGGCCCAATCTGTGTCCCCTCAAGTGTCAGAGTCGTACGCGCGCGCCAGGCCGCTGGGGCAGGCACCGGGGTCGCCGACCGAGGACAAGGAGCATGTCGCCTTGGCTCTCATCGACGCCGATCGGTTGACGCGTCTTCGCGCCCGCTGCGCGGAGTTCCGTGCCCGGATTTCCGCTCGGCCTCGCGAGCCAGCCCAGCTCGAGGCGCTTGAGGCACAGGCCAGGCAGTTGGACCCGTACGCATGGTCGAGCGTGTATGTGGCCCGCGAGCGACTCGCGGCGCTCGAGGACACGACCGCACAATTGCAGAGGCTCCTTGGGAGGCGACGACGACGGCGTGGTGGCGCCCGAGGGCGACGGATCCGCCGCGGCGAATCCAGCCAGACCGACCGTGAGGGGGCTGACACCTCGGCGGATGTCCGCGAGCCAGGACAGCCATCGTCGCCCGATCTCGGCAAACCATAGAAAAGGGTGATTTTGCTATAATGCAAGTCATGCGAAGGACAGGTTTTACTGGTGGAGCACGTGTGGTCGGCGGGCTCGTCGCGGCTATGGCAACATCCACCGTTTTGCTGGCCCAACTCCCGGCGGAACCGGGGCCGACGACGGTTGGAACGATCGGATCCGGTCAGCCGACTTTTAGCGCCGGGGTGACGCTGGTGACGACCGACGTCATCGTGCGTGACGACGACGGTATTTTTGTGCCCGATCTAACGCGCGAAGACTTTCGCATCTTTGAAGACGAGATTGAGCAAGAGATCGTGTCGATGGTGTTGGTGCATGGTGGTCGTGTCTACAACCAGCTGCAGCCGCCCCAGACAGTGCAGGAAGGCATCATCCTGCCGTCATCTAGACCGGTTGACGACACCGCAGGTCGCATCTTTGTCGTGTTCGTCGATGACCTGCATCTCACCCCGTCGCTGACACCGAAGATTCGCCAGGTGTTCGAGGTTATGGCGGACACGTTGGTTCACGAAGGCGATCTGTTCGGGGTCATCTCCAGCGGCCCATCCTCACTCTCAATCGATATGACCTACGACCGAGAGCTGCTCTACGCCGCCGGAAACCGGATCATGGGTGACGCCTTGAGTGTGTGGGATCAAGTTAATGGGATGGAAACGTCGCAGGGTCCGAGTGAAATCCTGTATCGTGCGCACGTGGCGTTTAAGACCGCACGCGGCGTGCTGCGCAACCTCGAGTCGGTGAATGACCGACGCAAGGTGTTTCTGTATCTCAGCGAAGGATATGACTTTGATCCGTTCCCTGAGTCCCGACTCTATAGCGGGATCTTCAATCAAATGCGGGAAGCGGATCGGGGTTCGACCAACAACGAGCAGTTTGACGATCTGTACGGTTTTCTCCCGGACCCTCGTAGTGATCCGTTCGAGACCTACGGTCGCCAGGGCCAGGTGTTTGCCAATCTCAATCTTGGATTTGAGGTTGCGGAGCTTGCGCGCGCTGCCAACCGCGCGAACACATCGTTCTACACGATCGACCCCAGGGGACTCACGGCGGGCCCAGATCTTGACGTGGACATTCCGCTCGAGGAATGGAATCGGCACGTCTTCCAGACCCAGGGCACTCTCCGCATGTTGTCAATGTTGACGGGGGGGATGGCTATCGTCAATCGCAACGATTTTGACGACGCGTTTCGGGAGATCGATGCGGAAACAAGTGACTATTACGTCGTGGGGTTCTACACGAGCAACCCGGATCCCACTGTCCGCACGCGCCGTCTTCGTGTCGACATTCGCGACCGCGACGACGTGGACGTGCGGGCCAGGACGCATTACACGCTTCCGCGACCTCCGGCCTAGCCAATCTCCCGGATGGCACCGAGAGCGGCGCTGAGGGCGGCTGGCAAGGCGCGACGAGGGAGTAAATTGGGCATTGTCGACCCCGCTGGGTCAAAGACGAATGGCGTTCCTTTGCGCGATGACGCGCCGTCAAATGCAGCAAGTTTTTTGCGACGGGCTGCGAGGCGCTCCGGCTGGTCGTGGCGAATCTCTCACACTCTGATCCTTGCGCTGTGTCGCTCCCGTTGGGTGGGGTCCGCGTGGACATGAACGACTCGGGCCTCCGACGGTCGGCCCGGGTCTGTGCCCTGACTGCGTTTACGGTGGGGTTGGCCATCGCGTTGGGGGCAGCGTCCACTGCTCAAGCGCAGCCCGCCAATCGCGCCACGTCCAGCGTCCCTCAGCCTCGCGTGCGGGCCCAGGCGGCTATCATTTTTGATCCGGCGAGCGGCGAGACGCTCTGGGAGATGAATTCGGACGTGCCGCGCCCGATCGCCAGCATCACCAAGGTGATGACCGTGCTGCTCTTCCTGGAGCAATCGCCGGATCTGTCGCGCGATGTCGTGATCTCGCGTGGTGATGTGACACGCGCCTCAACGACCCACTTGCGTAGGGGCGAACGCGTCACGCTTCGAGACCTGGTACACCTAGCCCTGATCGCGTCGGACAATGCGGCCGCCCGTGCCCTGGCTCGAGTCTCGCGGTGGGGAACCAAGCGGTTTGTCGCACGGATGAACGCCAGGGCGGCCGAGCTCGGTTTCCTACAGACGCGGTTTACGGATCCATCGGGGCTGGATGAGGGGAATGTTGCGTCCGCCCATGACGTCTCACGGCTGATTACGCTCGCCAGTGGACGGTCGCGAATGGCCGAAATCATGCGCAAGCGGGAATATCGCATCAGCACGAGTCGTCGTGCGCGGGTCGTGCGGAGCACTAATCGTCTCCTCGACACGCCGGTCGAGGTGCTAGGGGGCAAGACCGGATTCATCAATGCGGCCGGCTATTGTTTGGCCACGCTGGTCCGGGTGGCCGAGGAACGAGCCGTCTCGGTGGTCGTCCTCGGAGCCCGGTCAAGCGCCGGGCGTTTTACCGAGACCCGTCGTCTCGTCACCTGGCTCTCCACCCAGGCGCGCGTGCTGCTCACGTCTGCCGCAGAGTAGTCCGTTTTTACACCTCGTCTCCGACCCCGGGCCCTATGCCAGACGTTTCGCCGTCACTATCCGTGTTGATGGTGGCGTCCGAAGTGCAGCCGTACTCGAAGACAGGTGGGCTCGCTGACGTTATTGGGTCGCTGCCAGCGGCTCTGGGGCGACTCGGTGTCGAGGTGACGGTCGTCACCCCCCGATACCAGGACGTGGAGCACCAGGGGCCAGTTACCAGACAGGCCGCAGTCCAGATCGGGGACCGCACGCTCGCCATCGGCTTTGTCGAGAAACAACGGGGCCCGCGTGATCGTGTCGTGTTTGTCGAGTGTGACGAACTCTACGATCGCTCCGGATTGTATGGCGTAGAGGGGCGTGACCACGAAGACAACGCGATACGTTTCGCCGCGCTGAGCCACGCGGCTCTGGTCTACGCGGAGCACGGGCCGACGTTGCCCTCCGTGCTTCACGCCCATGACTGGCAAACGGGTATGGCACCCGTGCTTGCCCGGTACGGGCCACGTAGGGGTTCGCGATGGCACGACGTTGGTATCGTGTTCACGATTCACAACCTAGCCTACCAGGGTTTGTTCCCGTCCCAGACGCTCGGGGAGCTGGGGCTCGGTCCCGAGTTGTTCTCGCTCGACGGGCTGGAGTTCTGGGGACAGATCGGGTTTCTCAAGGGAGGCATCGGCTTCGCGGACGGGGTCACGACCGTGAGTCGGGCCTACGCGCGCCAGATGCAGACCCCGGAACACGGTCAAGGGCTCGATGGGCTGCTGAGACACCGACGACCAGTTGTGTCCGGCATCCTAAATGGCATTGATACCGCAGTGTGGAACCCCGAACGGGATCCGCATCTGCCGGAGCCCTTCTCACGAGCCTCGCTCGCTGGGAAACGGGCCGCGAAGCGAGCGTTACTCCAAAGGTATGGGCTCGCGACCGACGAGACGGCGATACGACGCCCGGTTGTTGGGATGGTGTCTCGTATGGTTGACCAGAAGGGGCTCGATCTTATCCGCGAGGCGCGTTCGAGTCTGGTCGAACTCGGTGCGACCTTCACGGTTTTGGGTACGGGCGCGGCAGTGTACGAGGACATGTGGCGTGAGTTGGCGGCCGCCTACCCCAGTCAGTTCGGCGTCCGGATCGGGTTCGACGAGGAACTCGCTCATTTGGTCGAGGGGGGGGCGGACCTCTTTCTCATGCCGTCACGCTTCGAGCCGTGCGGACTCAACCAGATGTACAGTATGCGATACGGGACGATCCCGGTGGTGCGCGCGACCGGTGGACTCGAGGACACGGTGGTGCCATTTGACCCGGTCTCGGGGACCGGCACCGGGTTTGCGTTCCGAGATTACTCCGTTCCAGCGATGCTGGCCGCCGTACGCGACGCGCTCGGCGTGTATGCGACCCCCGCGCGGTGGCGGGTGCTACAGACGTCTGGTATGGGCTGCGATTTTTCGTGGGGCGCCTCGGCGGCGGCCTATGTCCAAGTGTACGAAAGGGCCATTGCGCGTCGGATGGTCTCGAATCGTGGGCGGACGACGTATGAGGAGTGACAGTGGATGCGTAACGTGATCGTCATCGGGTCGGGTCCCGCAGGTCTCACGGCCGCGCTGTATGCCGCGCGCGGAAACTTGGAGCCGCTCGTTATTGAGGGACTCGAGTCGGGCGGACAGCTCATGCTGACCACGTTGGTCGAGAACTTTCCCGGGTTTCGCGACGGCATCATGGGCCCGGAGTTGATGGCCGTGATGCGAGGGCAGGCCGAGCGATTCGGTACCGAGATCGTGGCGGGCGATGTGACGGCGGTCGAGCTGAATCAGTCGCCCATCCTGGTGCGTCTAGGAGACCAGGTGCATGAGACGCGGACCCTGATCATCTCGACCGGCGCCTCGGCGCGGCTCTTGGGGCTGCCGTCAGAGCGGACGTTGATGGGCCATGGCGTGTCGACCTGTGCCACCTGCGATGGTTACTTTTTTCGGGACAAGCCCATTGCCGTGGTTGGAGGCGGCGACTCGGCGATGGAGGAGGCAATCTTTCTCACGAAGTTCGCCTCGCGGGTGACGGTGCTGCATCGTCGAGAGCAATTGCGGGCGTCAAAGATCATGCAGGACAAAGCGTTTGCCAACCCGAAGATTGTGTTCGAGTGGAACACCGAGCTCGCAGAGATCAAAGATGTCGACGAAGGCGTGGTTACCAGCGTTGTGACCCGTCACGTTCAGACGGGCGCGACCAAGGAACTGGTGGTCGACGGGGTATTTATGGCGATTGGCCATACACCGAATACCAGCCTGTTTACGGGCCAGCTCGAGCTCGACGCGAATGGTTATATCGTCGCTCGTGAGGGTGCGAAGACCAGCGTGCCCGGGGTGTTCGCGTGCGGCGACGTACAGG
This sequence comes from Acidobacteriota bacterium, assembly GCA_036336225.1. Lineage (GTDB taxonomy): Bacteria > Acidobacteriota > Vicinamibacteria > Vicinamibacterales > UBA8438 > JAJEEA01. Next base: position 6,469 of record JAYZGM010000187.1, read on the forward strand.
ACCATGTGTATCGGCAAGCCATCACCGCCGCCGGTACTGGATGCATGGCTGCGATCGACGCCGAGCGGTATCTCGAGTCCCTCTGAGCCGTCGCGGGTGAGTAATCGCGTCAGTCGATCCAGCCGCCGCCCAATACCGTGTCGCCGTCGTAAAAGACGACGGCCTGGCCTGGGGCGATGGCACGCTGGGGTCGGTCGAAGACCACCGACACACGGTGCTTGGGAAGTAGCTCCACCTGGGCTGTCGCGTCAGGGTGACGATGGCGAATCCGTGCGGTGGTCTGACACGACGGGCCCGGTGGATGACCGGCAATCCAATTGACTGACGACGCGGTCAGCTCGGTCTGCTGGAGCGCGCTCTGAGGACCGACGGTCAACGTGTTGGTCGGCGCATCGATATTCACCACATACAGGGGCTCGTGGGTCGAGAGGCCAAGACCCTTGCGTTGCCCGACCGTGTATCGATGCACCCCTGCATGTTGTCCGACCTGTTGACCGTCGCGATTCTGAATCGGTCCCGACCGAGCGACGCTGTTATCGCGTGTTTCGATAAATGCCGCTGTGTTCCCGTTCGGGACAAAGCAGAGCTCCTGGCTGTCGGGTTTGTCAGCCACGGGGAGACTCGCGCTCTTGGCAAGAGCCCGGACCTCCCTCTTGTTGAGGTGTCCGATGGGGAACAGGGCTCGGCTGAGCTGGTTCTGGGTCAGGGAAAAGAGAAAATAGGACTGGTCTTTTTTGGCGTCGACGCCCCGTTGCAGCCGAGCCGCGTGAATGCCGTCCGCCGGCGATGACCGGACGTAGTGCCCCGTGGCGACGTAGTCGGCGCCCAAGGCGATGGCACGGTCCAGAAGATGCGCGAACTTGAGATCGGCGTTGCACTGGACACACGGGATCGGCGTGCGTCCATCGGCATACTCGCGGACAAATCGAGACACGACCGTGGCGTCGAACTGGCGCTCGAAGTTCATGATGTAGTGCGGAATTCCCAGGACGCCGGCGGTTCGACGCGCATCGTGTAGATCATCGAGCGAGCAGCACCCGCCAAACTGCGTGGTTCCCTGTTGTTGGTCATAGAGCTGCATCGAGAGCCCGATGACTTCGTGACCGGCCTCGACCAGCTGGAGGGCGGCCACCGATGAGTCCACGCCGCCGGACATGGCGACGACGACCTTCACCGTCGACCTCCTCCGGCCGCCACGCGTAGCCGTTCGACCACGCCCGGCAACACGGATACGACCCGGTCGATCTCGTCCGTCGTATTTCCCAATCCCAGACTGAAACGAATGGAGTTTTGTGTCCGGTGCGGGGAGAAGCCCATGGCTCGGAGCACGTGGGACGGCTCCAAGGTGCCAGACGAGCAGGCCGAGCCGGTGGACACCGCAATTCCCTCCAGGTCGAGCGCGATCAGCAACGACTCCGCCTCCACTCCCCGGAAGCTGATATTTGTCGTATTCCCGACCCGAGTGGTCGGGTCTCCGTTGAGCGCGGTGTCAGGCACAGCGGCCAGGATGCCCGTTTCGAGCCGGTCCCGGAGCGTGGTGATCTCCGGGACGGCATCCTGCTTCGTGGCGACGAGTTGTGCCGCCGCCCCTAGACCCACGATGGCGGTGACGTTCTCCGTCCCGGCCCGCCGATTCCGTTCTTGTTTCCCTCCGGTGAGCTGGGCGTGGACCCGTGTCCCACGCCGTATCCACAAGGCCCCAACGCCTTTAGGACCATTAAATTTGTGCGCTGAGAGTGAGATCAAATCCACGCCTAATGTGCCCACGTGGACCGGTATCTTCCCGACCGACTGCACCGCATCGGTGTGAAAGACGGCACGGCGCTCGTGCGTGATGGCCGCCAGCTCTGGGATGGGCTGCACTGTGCCGATCTCGTTGTTGGCGTGCATGACGGACACGAGTGCCGTATCGTCGCGCATGGCCTCAGCGACCCGAGCGGGATCCACAATGCCACGAGCATCGACTCCGACGACGGTCGAGGTCCACCCACGTTTGGTGAGCGCCTGCACCGTGTGCAGCACCGCCTCGTGTTCGATGGCGCTCATCACCAGATGTCGCCGGCCGGACGAGGCTGCGGCGTCGGCGACCCCTCGCAGCGCCAGGTTGTCCGATTCTGACCCGCCGGAGGTGAAGACGACCTCTGTTGGCGATGCGCCGAGGAGATGGGCCACCGCGATCCGGGCCTCGTCCATTGCGATCTTGGCGTGTTGCCCGTATCGGTGCACGCTCGACGGGTTGCCAAAGACGCTCTCGAGCGATGACGCCATCGTGGCCGCGACCGAAGGGGCCACCGGGGTCGTGGCGTTGTGATCGAGGTAAATATGTCCCACTCAGTTCAGTGTAGCAGTCCCTCCCAATCGCTGGCCATCGGGCGAGACGGGTGCGGGCTAGACGGTCTCTCACGTCGGGTCACCGAACTTCAGTGACAGGGCACCAGGCCCTCTCGTATACTGAGCCATCATCAGCGGGGTGGCGGTTCCCGTGGTGGTCTGAAGGCTGGTGGTCCCAGAGTGCATGGTGGTATGGAGCGGCTCGTTCCGGGAGCGGGATGAGCTGACCAGCCGAGCCGGGTGAAACCCCGAAGCACCGGGAGCGTTTCATCGGCCTTTAAAAATGGCTGCGTGTCGCGTAAGAGACGCGCTCGCGCCGGCCGCGTGATCCGGAGAGACAGGCATGTGGAAGCGGGAAGAGACAGGAAAGGCGGCTGCACCAGCCCAGGCGGGCGGTATGACAAGTCCGGCGAAGGCAGGGATGCGACCAACGGCACAGGCTGAGGATCGGGAGGTCGTCACCATCGGGAAGTCGATCATTATCAAAGGGGAGCTCACCGGTAGTGAGGACTTGACGATCGAGGGCCACGTCGAGGGCAAGATCGAGCTCAAGCAGCATGTCTTGACCATTGGCTCGCACGGGCGGATCCGAGCGCAGGTGTTTGCCAAGTCCGTGGTGGTGCTCGGTGAGGTTCAGGGCAACATCAAGGCGAGCGAAAAAGTGGCCATTCGCGACAACGGGACCGTCGAGGGCGACATCATGGCTCCGCGCGTGGCGATCGCCGAGGGGGCGCGCTTTCGTGGTGGCATCGACATGCAGCAAGGCCAGGGGGCCCGCCCCAGGGGCGACCAGAAGGGGGTAGCTCCTGAGACACGCAAGGGACAGAACTCGAAAGGGAAAGCCACACAACCGACGGTCCAAGCCGGGGCCGGGCGGGCATAGCGGATTGTCGACGCACGCCTCGGTCGCCAGCGAACGCGTTCTGGGATCCCTACGATGGCTCGTCCAATCGTTGCGTTATTGAGCGATTTCGGGAGTCGCGACCACTACGCGGGCACGATGAAGGGCGTTATTCTGGGTATTTGCCCGGATGCTGCGCTTGTTGATATTTCTCACGACATCCCACCGCACGACCTCGAGCGCGCGGCAATCGAGCTTGCTGCGGCTGTTCCGTATTTTCCTGCCGGGAGTGTGTTTCTCGTGGTCGTGGATCCTGGGGTTGGGTCCTCGAGACGCGGCGTCGCCGTCGACACCGGCGACCATCGCTTTGTGGCGCCCGACAACGGTGTTCTCTCGCGGGTGTTCGAGCGCACGCCTCCAGAACGCGTAGTCGAAATCACCGAGCGACGGTATGCGCGCCCGACCGTGAGTCGGACATTCGAGGGGCGCGACCGCTTTGCCCCGGCGGCCGCTTGGCTGGCCAAGGGGATTCAGCTTTCGGTGCTTGGCCGGCCTGGTCACGACTTTTTCTCTCTTGACCTGCCGATAGCAACGACCACGGTCGGAGCCATCGAAGGGGCGGTGGTTTGTGTCGATCGATTCGGCAATCTCAGGACCAACATTCAGCGAGACGCGGTCGAGCGTCTGGCGACGACGGGCACCGTCGACATTCTCGTCGGTGGCCACATGGTTGGGCGGCTTGTGGAAACGTATGCGGAGATCGGGGCGGATGAAGTGTGTGCGCTTTTCGGGAGTACTGACCACCTGGAGATCGCGGCCAACGCTGTTAGCGCAGCTGAACGTCTCGGACTTAACACGGATGCGACGGTCCGTGTCACGAGACGAGGGTAGAGCCTTTGTTCCCGGTCGTCGACCCGAGGGACACGATACGAACGAGGGCCGGGCGAACGCACAACGGCCGTGGGATAACCAAGGAGCAGTGGGAGTGGCATGAGCGAGAACAGTCAGGGA
>JAYZGM010000188.1:0-6246 GCA_036336225.1 Acidobacteriota bacterium
GGTCATGCTCGACGATCGAGAGGAGCACTCCCCCGGGTGGAAATACGCAGAGTGGGAAATGCGGGGGGTGCCAGTGCGACTTGAGATCGGACCCCGCGATATCAAGAACGAGCAGGTCATGCTCGTGCGTCGTGACACCCGCGAGAAGACACCAACGCCGATGGCCGGTCTCGCGGCTGAAGTGAAAACGAGGTTGGACGAGATTCAGCAAGCACTGTTTGACCGGGCGGTTGCGTTCCGCGACGAACATACGTTCGCGACGACCGACCGGGCGCAATTCGACGCCACGTTCGAGGGACGCCCCGGCTACGTGGTCGCGCCGTGGTGTGGCTCTAGCGAGTGTGAGGCGCAGATCAAAACCGCCACGCAGGCGACCATCAGCAACTTACCCCTCGACCCGTCACCAGCCTCTGGTGTCTGCTTTCAGTGTGGCCAGTCTGGGCAGGTCGACGCCTACTTTGCCAAGTCATACTGAGGACTCGACGGCCCCCAAAACGGATGTGAGCATGGACCACCCTGACCCGATCCATCCACCCGACCTCGCAGTCTATCGACCCAATAAGATGGGGAAGAGCACCATCTTTCGGTCCCAGCGAGTTATGGTTGGTCTCAACGCGTTCGAGAAGGGGCAAACTCACGCCCTTCATTCCCATGCGGACATGGACAAGGTGTATCACGTCCTTGAGGGCGAGGGTGCGTTTCTCCTAGAGGACCGCGAAGTACCTATGCAGGCGGGGGTGTTGCTCGTGGCGCCGAAGGGTGTTCCTCACGGAATCCGCAACACGGGTGCCGGGCGCCTCCTCGTTCTCGCCATTCTAGCCCCGGCCCCGCACCCGTAATAGGTTCCGGCGCGCTTCGTGACCCAGGCGCCTTGAAGACGGCCCCAAGACTGTGGTTGAAGCGGCCGTCTGCGCGTGCCAGCGTAAAGACGGCTGAATGAGACCGAAAAAAGGGGCGACCGATCCCGGTGGAATCGGTCGCCCCTTTCTGTTTCCGAAATCTACGACGTCTACTGAAGCCTGACGACTAGCGCGGCACGACGATTGAGTCGCCTCGTCTCCTCACGGGTGTTGTCGTGCAGTGGCTGTTCCTCGCCGAAGGTCACGGTTTGCAACCGGCCGTCGTCGATCCCGCGACTTGAGAGGTAGTCCCGAACCGCAGTGGCTCGGCGCTCGCCCAATGCCTGGTTGTACTCCGAAGTACCGATGTTACACGTGTGCCCCTGAATGGTGAGGCTCAGGCCATCATCATCCATCAGGGCTGCCACTGCTTCGTCAAGAATCCTGGTGGCACCGGGTCGGAGCGTATAACGGTCGAAGTCGAAGTGAACGTCCTCGAAGGCGTACTCGCGTGGCGGCGGTGGCGGCGGTGAGACGACCTGGATGGTGACCGTGTCAGACGCGGTGCCACCACGTCCGTCATCAACCGTGACGGTCACTGGAACCGGGCCGTCCGCCTGCGGGGCGGTCCAGGTTGTGACCATTTGATCGCCCGGGTCAAGCGTGCCGGTCGGAGCGTTCCACCGATAGGCCAACGGATCACCATCCGGATCATTGGCCGTGGCGGTGACCGTTGAGGTCTCACCCTGCATGACCTCGCAGGGATCGCATTGGGCGGTCACCGTTGGCGGGCGGTTGGCCGGTGGTGCCGGTGGTGCCGGTGGTGGCGGCACATACACGGGCACGCCCGGGTGGTGTCCGAGGCGAAGCTGAAATCCGAGCCGGTTCCCTGTAGTCCCGAGGGCACCAAGATCTTGAGCAAGCTCGTAGTTCAGTCCAGCGCCGATAAAGGTACCGCGGCTGGTCTGAAACTGCAGGCCGAGTGTGAAATCGAGCGGTGCGGTAATCGGGGAGAGCAACGGTGAGAGGGTGCCGTCGATACCAGTCAACGCGCTGCTGAGGATGACATCGTTTTCGAGGGGCATGTCCCCGTGGAGCTCGGTAAAGATCTTGAGACGGCTCGTGGTTGGGAATCCAGCACCAAAACCCCAGCGGAGACTGTGCCCGAGTATCACGCCGTCTGGTTCACCACGCACAAGGAATCCGCCGAAACCGGATAGCTCAACGGCGTCAGCGACATTCTTGCTGACGACGAAGTCGACCATGAAGTCGCCTTGCCCCGTGCTCTTCCCATGCTCGTCGTTGCCGGTCGGTGCTTTGAATATCGCACGGAATGCCGTCGCGACAGGCTGGAGTCGTCGCTCGGACGTGAGGTTGATCTTGGCTCCCACAAAGAGGTCGCCGAGGTGGTCGTCGTTCCAGAAGTCGTTAACAAACGGGTAGTCTTGGACGATACCGCCGTGCACGGAATCGGTGGGATCAAAAAACGGACGAATCGCCCGTCTGATCCGGGTGTCGACACGGACCGACCCAAACAACTCGACCCGCTCATTAACGGCGTACGCAGCGGTTCCTATGAAATGGCTGATATCGGTGAGTCCTTGCTCTCGATCGAAGTTGGCGCGGTAGCCGCTGAGCGCCCACTTGCCGTCAGGCAGGATCTCGCCAGTTGGCACGAACCACAGTCCGGTATCACCGAACCAGGTAGTGCTGCCCGGTCGGGTCTCGACTGTTTCGCCATCCTGGGCCGTTGCGACACCACCGGCAACGAGCCAGAGGCACACGGCCAGAGAGGCTGGGGCAAGGAATCGTCTCATCGCGGGTTCATCCTCCAAAAGCGCTTGGCAACGGGACGCACCGAGCGTCGCCGCATCATACGACCGCGTCCCGATTCAAGTCAACGCACAGACCCGAACTGGTTGATTCAGAACGGGATCGGTAGTGGGGTTTCGGAAAGAGGACACCGGTCGGGGTATCCGCGTATGTGGTCTCGTCTTCGGTCGGAGGCGGCTAAGGGCCCTACTCATCCGTGCTTCGACGCGGCGCGACGAGCCAGGCAATGACGATACTTACGCCATACAGCAACACCATCGGCGCCGCCATCAGCGTCAATGTGGCTGGATCGCCGGTTGGGGTCAAGACCGCGGCAACGATGAAAATGATCAGGATTGCGTATTTGGTGTTCCGAATCAGAAAACGAGCCGTCACCGCTCCTACCTGAGCGAGGAAGAATACGAGGGTTGGCATCTGGAACACGACGCCGCAAGCGAGCATCAACCGCACATACAGAGAAAAGGTTGGCTGGATCCTTGGCATGAACGTCATGTAGTCGGTCGAAAAGCCACCGAGGAAACGCCAGGCAATGGGAAACAGGAGGTAGTGAGAGAAGAGACACCCGCCCACGAAGAACAGTGTGGATAGCGTGACAAACGGAATTGCGAACTTCTTCTCGTGAGCATAGAGCCCTGGCGCGACAAAACGCCAGAACTGCAGCAGTACGACCGGGATGGCGAGAATGAGCCCCATCAACGCGGCCACCTTGATGTACAGGAAGAACGCTTCGGTCGGCTCCGTGTAGATGAACTCGCCGCCCTCTGGCAACGTGGCCCGCACTGGCCGCATCACGAATGCGGTGATCGGTACAATGAACCCAAAGGCACCCAAGAAGCCCACGAAAATGCCGCTGACGGAGATGACGAGACGCTTGCGCAGCACGTCCAGGTGGTCCAGGAATGACATCCGGCCACCGCTACCGTCTAGCTCGTCGTCATCGGTGTCTGACCCTGGCTCGAGTGGTTCCTCCGGAACCGGGGGGGCCGGGGGGGCAACTGGGAGCGCGGTCATGCTAGACGTCTGGTCCGTCGGGGCGGGCTGGGTCATTCTGTGGGTCGTTCTCGGGCGAGGCGGTCGACGAGGCGGGGGGCGCCGCCGGTGCCGGATTTGGTTGCGCAGTCTCGTGTGTTGTCTGTTCGTCGATGTGAATCTCTTCTTCGAGCGTGTTGTGAAGATCGTTTGACGCGGTCGGCGAGGCGGGGGGCGCCGCCGGTGCTGGATTTGGTTTCGCAGTCTCGTGTGTTGTCTGTTCTTCGATGTGAATCTCTTCTTCGAGCGTGTTGCGAAGATCGTTTGACGCGCGTTTGAACTCACCGAGGCTCTTGCCGAGCGACCGGCCGAGCTCTGGCAGTTTGCGTGGACCGAACACGATCAACGCGATCACCAGAATGACGACGAGCTCCATCGTCCCGAGAGAACCAAACATGATGGCGGCTCCTTAGTTTGGCCAAGTCTGATACGAGAGGAACAGAGATACTCTCACCTGACCATTATAGGAACCGAGCCTGGGACCGGTCAAGCAATCAGACTGCCGATACGGCATGTAAACAGTTTGTTTTAAAAGGCTTATTTGTATTCGATGTCTCATGGGATCGACCGCTGCTCGTGAGCGGTGGTCACCACTCATTCGATAAGCGGGTCGTGTTCGAGTAACCGGCGACAGTCCCAAATGGGCCGGTTCGTCCCTCGGAGACGCTATTTCTGTTAGCATCGTAGTCATGACCGGATTACGCGATTCGCGGATTCTCACGATGGCGGTGGCGGTCGTTGTCGGGTCGGCTTTGCTGGGCGGGTTCTTTGGTGGCCGAGTCTTGGCCGGCCAGGATGGTCTCAACGACCAGTATGAAGTGTTTGCGACGGCGCTGGCTGCCATTGAGTCCACCTACGTCGGGCAGGTAGATTCCGAGGAGCTGGTGTATCGCGCGACGGGCGGGATGCTTCAAATGCTTGACCCGCATTCAAACTTCATGGATCCGCGGTCATACGCGCAGCTGCGCGAGCGCCAAGAGGGTCGATACTACGGCCTCGGCATCTCGATCAATGTCATCGATGGCAATATCACCGTCATGAATTTGTTCGAGGGGTCACCGGCGTATCGACAAGGAATCAGGCGTGGCGATGTGATCGCCAGGATCTCGGGAGTTGATGCCGGTGGCATCACGAGTGATGACGCGGTGAAGCAGCTCCGAGGACCAAGAGGGAGCACCGTCGTGGTGTCGATTCGCCGACGTGGCTACGATCAACTGATTGACCTGGAAGTTGAGCGGGACGAAATCACGATTCCGACGGTTCTCGGCGCGTTCATGATGGACGAGACGACCGGGTACGTGCGTCTTCGTGATTTTTCGGGGACAAGTTCACAGGAGTTGCGGCAGTCACTCCGGAAGCTCGATGAGCTTGGGATGGAGCGGCTCCTCCTTGACCTCCGGGACAATCCGGGTGGTCCGCTCGACCAGGCGATTCGGGTGTCGAACGAGTTTCTACCCAAAGGTGATTTGATCGTGTATACGCGTGGTCGGATCCAGAACTCGGATCAGGATTACCATGCGCGTGAGGATGGCGGTCACGTTGAGATCCCCTTGGTGGTTCTTGTCAACCGTAACAGCGCGAGCGCTTCGGAAATTGTGTCTGGGGCGATTCAGGATCATGACCGGGGGCTCATCGTCGGAGAGACCACGTTTGGCAAGGCGCTCGTGCAGTCGATCTATCGCGTGAGCCAAGAGGCCGGTTTGGCACTGACTACGGCCAGGTACTACACGCCCAGTGGTCGGATGATCCAACGCCCTTGGGACGGCACCTTCGACGAGTATCTGACCTACTCTCTTCGTGACCAAGCTCCGTCTGAGCACGACATGAGTGAGCGACGTCTCACCGCTGGGGGTCGCGAGGTGTTCGGTGGCGGGGGAATCGAGCCGGATGAGTTCCTGGCCGGGCCGATTGAAGGATTTGATCCCACACCCTTTGGCCGGCTGCTCGCCGCCCGACAGGAGTTCGCGACCTTTGCGGAGCAGTTCTCGGCCGAAGGTGATACGCGGATCGACGACCAGGGCAGCGAGCGGAAGCGGTTGTCCGCCGGATTCGTGGTCGACGACGCGATGCTGACGGCATTTCGCGCCCAGCTCGAATCGCGTAGGCTCACGATTGACGAAGAGGCGTTCACTGACGACCTGATCTTCATCAAAGCGATGATGCACTATGAAATCGACCTGGCCCTGTTTAGCGTGGAAGAGGCACGACGGAATCTGACATTCAGTGACCCTCAGGCACAACTCGCGATGACCCTGTTTCCCGAGGCGGAGCGTCTGCTACACGTATCGCAGGGAGAGGCCGTCGCTGCCGGTCAAAACTAAGGCCTCTGAACAAATGAATCTGTCACTCGCTGTCGATGCATCCCGCCACGCGGCGTTGCTCGTCCCGGTACGCGCACCCCCGGCACGAGCGCCGGGGGCCTCCTCGCGCCGGCCGGGTGCCACACCCGTTAGACGGGGGCAAACTTGTTTTGGTCAGAGGCCGTCGTGAACCGATGTCCGTTCGGCATCGCGGCCCTGCTCGGTTCGATGCCTCGGGTGCGGAT
>JAYZGM010000189.1:0-7936 GCA_036336225.1 Acidobacteriota bacterium
CGCAAATATGAGTGGCGTAAAGCCGGCATCCGAGCGACTATCCACTTCGGCCCCGCCTGCGACCAGTGGTGCCACGACACTGGCGTGACGCTCAGCGGCCGCCCACATCAACGCGGTCTGTCCCTTCCAACTCTCTCGCTCCAACGGGTCGGCACCATGGTGCAATAACGACACCACACTGTCGACGACGCCGGTGCGTGCGGCCACCATCAATGGCGTCTCACCCATGGGCGAGACATGATTAGGGTCGGCGCCCGACTCCAACAGCAGCTGGACCGCTCCGGAATGGCCGCCTCGAGAGGCCAAGGCCAAGGGCGTGACACCGAAGCGATTCGTCGAGTCTGGATCGACGCCTTGATCGAGTTCCCGCTGAAGCGAGAGGACATCCCCATTGTGCGCGGCCTGATGTAGTGCGGTATCACCGGAGCGGTTGTCTGAGGCTCCAGATTGCGCGTCTGCGTGGTCAGTGACACCCAACCCGCAGGCAACCGCAAGAAGCGGCACCACAAGAACCCTCACGCTGGCTACCCAGCCCCTCAACCGTCGCACGCCAAACCGATTAGTCACTCGTTCAAGGCCCGAATTGAAGCTAGATGTTTGCCAAGGGTGCCAGTTCCACAAGCCGTCCAGTGCTATCACCCAACTGGTCACCAAGTCGAACTCCCGCTTTATCGAGCTGGCTCACGAGTAGATTCGTCATCGGCGTATCACGCGGGTATCGGAGGTGACGTCCGCCTTTCAACTGCCCCGCGCCCCCACCAACCAGCAACAACGGAAGATCGAAATGGAGGTGTTTATTACTGTCGCTCAGCGCTGCGCCATACATGAGCAACGAATGGTCAAGCAGCGACCCATCCCCATCTGGAGTGTTCGCCAGCTCGTCAAGAAAATGCTTAAAGAGCGACACATGGTAGCTGTTGATCCTGGCAAGCTGCGCCAGTGCTTGGGGATCGTCTCGATGATGAGACAACCCGTGGTGGGAGTCGGGAATCCCGATCTCCGGATAGGCGCGCCCGTTCAGCTCCCGCCCCAGCATGAACGTGAACACACGAGTCATATCAACCTGATACGCCAAGGCCATCAGGTCAAACATCAGCTCAACGTGCTCCTGATAGGACTCTGGAATGCCAACCGGACGCTCGATCTCAGGCAACTCCGTATCGTTCTGTTCTGAGAGCTGAATACGACGCTCAACCGCACGCACCGCATCAAGATACTGGGTCACACGGGCCCGATCACTCGAGCCGACGTCACGCTGTAACCGCGCCAGATCACTCGTGATGGCATCGAGAATGCTGCGATCTTTACCAAATTCCACCTGACGGTGGGCGGTAGAACCCCCTTCACCAAAGAGCCGCTCAAACACGACCCGCGGATTGTTCTGCATCGGAAGCGGCGTCGTTGGGTCTCGCCAGGCAATGGTGTTCATGTAGACGCAGCTGTAGCCGTTGTCACAACTGCCGACAAGAAAGTCCTGATCGATGGCGAGCTCTAACGAGCTGAGTGGGGTGGTACGCCCCAGTTGCTCCGCCGCAATCTGATCCGCGGTCTTTCCGGCGCGGACATCCGCGCCTTCCGTTTCACGAGGATGGACACCATTCAACCATGTTGCGGTCGCTCGTGTGTGCTCACCGTTCCCATCACCGAGCGCCTCAGCCTGGCCTTGGGCCAGCCCACTGACCACCACCGTCTGCTCGCGGTATGGTGCAAGCGGGCCCAGTATCGGTGATAACTCGAGCGATTCCGTTCCCGCCGGCCTCCACGCATTCATCGCCATACCGTTCGGCGCGTAGACCCATCCCAGGCGCCGCACCGGCTCGGCCGCCCGACCGGAAATACCAGACAACGCCGGCACCATCGCGTCGAGCATCGGTAACGCCAGCGTCGCACCCACACCACGCAATACGGTCCGACGGGCCAGCGTTTTCTTCGAAAGAATCATGACTCCGTTCTCCTCATTCTGAACGGTGGACTCTTGACGATACCGAGTACGATCGATGAGAAATGATAATCCTCTTCCGCCGCATCTCGCACAATGCCTCGTACGATCGGAGCGTCGTAGTGCTCCAGCCCTCTGCCGAGGGCGTAAGTCAGAAGTTTCTCGGTCAGGGTACCGACAAAACGCCCCGGACTCGACACCAACGCGTCCCGTAAACCGGAGGCACCGTCGAATTGCGTGCCATCCGGCAACTCACCCGTTGCATCGATCGGCGTATTCGCCGCCGTATGGGTTCGAAATCGACCCACCGCGTCGAATTGCTCAAGGGCAAAACCAGGAGGATCCATCAGTTGGTGACAACTCGCGCATACCGGGTTCGCTCGGTGGCGCTCGGTGGCCTCACGTACCGACAACACCTCCCCAGCGTCGTTCGTCTCCTCGAGTGACGGCACATCCGGCGGTGGCGACGCGGGGGGGGTGCCCAAGAGGTTCTCGAGTACCCACTTTCCGCGCAAAACCGGAGACGTGCGATTGGGATACGACGTCACTGCGAGAACACTCGCATGTCCGAGTAGGCCACGTCGCGCAGTATTCCCCAAGCGGTCGAGTGACACCCTCCGGAAATGACTGCCATAAACATGAGGAATGTCGTAGTGCCGCGCCAACCGCTCATTGACGAACGTGTAGTCTGCTGTCAATAACTCCAGAACACTCTGATCGCCACGAAAAATACTCTCGACGAATAATTCTGTTTCCCGTCTCATCGCCTGCCGCAACGCCTCACCAACATGCGGAAACAAATCCTCGTCCGGATACAGCGCCGGTACATTTCGTAGATACAACCACTGGCTCGCAAAATTTGTCACCAACGCACGTGCCCGGTCATCGTCAAGCATACGACGTGTTTGACGTTCCAGCACCGCCGGATCACGCAGGCGCCCCCGACTTGCGACGTCGAGCAACTCGTCGTCAGGCAGACTCGACCACAGAAAAAATGAGAGTCGTGAGGCGAGCTCGAGATCCGTGATCTCGTAATTTGTCCCGGCCGCAAGCCCGTCCGGGTCTCGTTCGACCCGAAGAACAAACTCTGGACTGGCTAACACCCATCGCAACGAAAACTCGATGCCGGCATCGAACCCCTCTGCGGCCCGGCCCTCCTCAAAAAACCCCAACAGGGCATCTAGGTCACCGGGGGTTGCCGGCCGGCGATAGGCGCGCCGGGCAAGTGTCGACAAGATTTCTCGGGCGCAGGCGGTCTGCTCCCGTGTCGAGTCAGTCTCCGATGGCTCGCAGACAAAAATCCGACGGCGGGTCGGCGTCGACCCCACCGGTGGGACGTCGTTCGCATCGTACGGACCCGTGACGGTAATCTGGCCCAGATACGGCTGATGTCGCGTATCGCGGGCGGTATACGGTCGTAGATAGGGTTCGCGCACCGTTTCCGGGTACGCCCAGGTCCGCCGCGCGAAGGTCACCTGTATATCCCGAGAACCCGCACGAACGGGTAGACGAAACTCCCAGTCACTATCGGCCGTACGCTGCCTGGCCTGCCAGTCGCGATAAGCATCACTACCGCGCGACGCATCCACTGGAGGTGGCTCACCCACGGTATAGGACTGAACGATCTCGTTGTCGAGACTGACCTCGAGCGTATGCGAAACATCGAATGTTGCCAGCTGACCACCGGTACCCCGTGCCAGCAACACCTTCACGATGTACTCCCCGTCCTGTGGGAAGTTGTACTGAAACGTGGCTCCACCCCGTGTACCGAACGGCATGCCCTCGACCCAATCGTCTTGAGAGAGGTCATTGGCCACACGAAATGTCTCTGTGGTGGCCGACGGCGCCGGTCTACCCACCGCAATCCGACTAATTTTTCGCGCCGCTCCCAAGTACCGTTCGAGTAGCGTCGGGGAAATACCAAGCACACCGGCGATGTTGTCGAACCCGTAACTACTACCGTCGGCCGGCAGCAGCTCGTTCACGTCGACCTCCAAGCCCAGTAGATCCCGAACCGCATTGTGATACTCGGTCCGATTGAGACGATGGAAAGCCTCTGTTCGTCCCGGGTTGAGGTTGGCGGCGGCAACGCGGTCGAGCTCCGCTTCCAGCCACCTCGTGAACTCATCGTATGTGGCTTGGTCAGGCCGGGGCCGTCGTAACGGCGGCATGGTTCCAGCCCGCAGTTTGCGAACGACGTTTTCCCAGATGTCGGGCGCATCGCCCACGGTGTTGACGTCGTGAGCCTCGAGTGCCAGATCGGCGGTGCGTAGTCGCTCGTTGTGGCAGGCGACGCAATAGCGGTCGACCAGACCCTGTTGCCATGACGGCCCAGTCACCGATTGGCCCCCGCCAGATCCAGCCGCCGCGTGCACCGACACAGCCCCCAGCACCGTGACCGCTCCCGCCACGAGCAAACGAACCACAACGGTGACAAATGACATGCTCATCGCTGCCCGTAGTATTGAAGGCCTTCTCCAGAGTGTCAATCCTGCCCACGTCCGTACAGACGGTATCCTGACCATCAGGCCGATCCTTCGAGCGGGAAGCCACGGTGCCATTCATCGCTGTCTGCACACAGCGTGGCCCGCGCCACGGACGACCGCGACGCAGGGAAAGGCCAGATGCGGATCACGCCAAACGGCTCGGGCCCAAGATCTCACGGACGCCGCCGCCATCATCGACACGAGCACCTATCGTCTGCGATAGAGATACAATCCCAGTACCCCGGACACAGCAAACAGCACGATGCTCAAACCGGTGCGCACGACTGGGTCCACCTCGATACCACTTCCCAGCAACGCAAACACGGCGGTCTGCGGCAGATACCCGATGGCGGATGCGGCCACGAAGGGAGCGGCCCGGACCCCCGAGACGCCTGCAGCCAGGTTCGTCGCCAAATTGCTCCCGACCGGAAAAAAGCGGATCAGAAGCATCATGACGAACTGCTTGTCCATCAAGAATGCGTCCAGCCGGCGCACCCGATCCGGAAAACGGCGGGCCACGAGCGCTCGGCCAAGAAAACGCGCATAGGTAAACGTCAGGACACACGTGCTCACCGTCGCCGTGAGGGCCAGGACGAGACCGACCGAAAAGCCGAATGCGTATCCGGCCGTAAAGCTGACAACCTGTCGCGGGAGCCCGACGGCGGCCAGCACCACCGCCAGCCCAATGAACGTCAACTCACCCCGAAGCCCTTGCCCCCGAATCTCGGTATCGAGCCAGGCTTCATCGAGCACACTGTCCAGACGGCTCGAACGGATCACATACGCCACCAAGATCATCGACACCAGTAGCGCCAGGCCCCGTACCAACACCCGTGCATCGGCCCGGCCTTCGATGGGACCAGTCGGAGTCTGCGCCGTGTCCAGCTCGACCACTGGGCCGCCCCCTACGTGCTCCACTCTCTCTCTCCCTCGATCCACCTGGTGACAAGTGTACGGTGTGCGGCCGGACGCCGCGACAGAACGGCCGCCCACGGCGCGAGTGCGATAGACTGCGCGGACAGGAATAGCGTAGGAACGCGAGCATACGGAGGCTCCGATGCGGCAATGTCATATACGAAGTCCGTTGTCCCTTGCCGCCGTCCTGGCGGGCTGTGCCATGGCACTCGCGATGGCTACGACGTCGCGGGCGGGACAAACGGTGGAGTGGCCGGCGTATGCGGCCGATCCGGCCGGCACGAAGTACTCGCCGATCGATCAGATCAATGCTGACACCGTCGGGGACCTGGAGATTGTCTGGCGACAACCGGTCATCCCCGACGCCATCCGCAACGGTGAGACGACGCGGGGGCCGGTGGGCTCTCAGACGACCCCACTTATGGTGAACGACTTGCTCTACTTCAGCACAGGTCTGGGCACCATCGCGGCCCTCGACGCCACCACGGGCGACGTCGTCTGGAATACCGGCCCCAGCGATGGAGAGCGAGTACGTCAGACCCGGGGTATCGCCTACTGGACCGACGGGGATCAACGACGCGTGGTGGCAACCCTCGGTCCCAGACTCGTCTCACTTGACGCCGACACGGGAGAGTACGACCTTGAGTTCGGCGAGACCGGAGAGGTCGATCTCCGTCTCGGACTCCTGCGTCCCTTCCCGAATTTTTATTGGAACGCCGCGCCGATCATCATCAACGACGTCATCATCATCGGATCGTATGTTGATGACATCACGACGGCGCAGCGGGTTGCCACCAAGGAATCCCCACGCGGTGACGTCAGGGGCTACGACGTTCGTACCGGGGAGCATTTATGGACGTTCCACACCATCCCCCGAGAAAACGAATTTGGGGTCGAGACCTGGGGCGCCGACCCGGTGGATGACCGCGCGTCATGGGAATACAGCGGTAATACGAACATGTGGGCCCACCCCACCGGGGACGAAGAGCTGGGTCTCGTTTATCTCCCGCTCTCGACCCCCACCAACGACTATTACGGTGGCCACCGACCGGGTGACAACCTGTTCGCGGAAAGCCTGGTGGCCATCGAGGCCAGGACCGGCGAACGGGTATGGCATTTCCAGGCCATTCACCACGGCGTCTGGGACTACGATTTCGCGTCGTCGGCCGTGCTCTTGGATATTACGGTCGACGGTCGGAACATCAAGGCCGTGGCGCAGCCGAGCAAGCAGGCGTTCACGTATGTCTTCGACCGAGTGACGGGCGAGCCAGTCTGGCCCATCGAGGAACGACCGGTTCCTGGATCCACGGTGCCAGGCGAGCGCCTGTCGCCAACCCAGCCATTCCCGACCAAGCCACCACCCTTCGAACTCCAAGGGGTCCGTGAGGACGATCTGATCGATTTCACCCCCGAGCTCAGGGCCGAGGCGCTAGAGCTGCTGGAGCAATACGAGTGGGGCCCGATGTTTACAGCGCCCATTCTGCTCGACCCAAGACCTGGCGCAAAACAGGGCACCATCTTCAGCCCAGGCACGGCGGGGGGCGCGAGCTGGAGCGGGGCCGGACTCGACCCGGAGACCGGGATGCTCTACATCCCATCGGCCTATAGCCAGAACGTGGTCGCACTCGTCCCATCGGAGTATCCTCAAGCTGACGTGCGACTCGTCCGCGAGAAGTACACCCCGCTACTTGGTCCCCGGGGGCTGCCCCTCTTTAAACCCCCATACGGTCGCTTGACCGCCATTGACCTGAATGTGGGCGAGATCGCCTGGCAGGTGGCCAACGGCCCCGGGCTGCGTGACCATCCGGCCATTCGCGCTTTGGACCTCCCGTGGCTCGGTCAGGGAGGCCGAGCCTCGGTGCTCGTCACCAAGTCGTTGGTCTTTCTCGGTGAAGGGGGAAACACCGGGGTCTCGGCGCTTCCGCAATGGTGGAACGGACCGGGGGGCAAGATGTTCCGGGCCTACGACAAGTCGACCGGCGAGGTCGTCTGGGAGAAGGAGCTTCCCGGCGGCACCACCGGAGCCCCAATGAGCTATATGGTTGATGGCCGACAATACATCATGGCCACCGTCGGATGGGACGACATGGCGAGCGAGCTGGTCGCGTTGGCCTTACCGACCGACGGCGACAACGACTAGCAGCGCCATGGCGGATCGTTTGTCCAAGGAGTCCGGGATGCGCTCGACGATAGTAGTTGCCTGGTTCGGCGCGCGCTCGCCCATCGGTACCGGCCGCCGGGGCCCACGATTAGCCCCGACCGTATCTGGCGCGCAGAGTGTCCCGACGGCCTGAGTACGCTCGCCACCATTAACCCTGAGCTACAGGTCTTCGAACGGATCGAGCCCTAATTTGCGAGCCCGCTTGTGCGACTGTCGGTTATCGTTCCCGTCTACAACGAAGAAGGCACCATTGCCGAGGTCCTGACCCGTGTGTCAGCGGTCGAGCTCGACACTGAGATCGTCGTGGTCGACGACGGGTCGACGGACGGCACCGGGGCATGGCTTGACGCGTGGGTCCGTGATCGGCCGGACGGAATTCGTGTGTGTCATCACGCCGTCAATCGCGGCAAAGGCGCTGCCGTGCGGACCGGACTG
>JAYZGM010000190.1:0-26117 GCA_036336225.1 Acidobacteriota bacterium
GTCAGCGCTTGTTCGTCACCTGCCGTAGCCATTCCTCAATCGCTTCTAGGGCGCCGAGCGGGGTCCTTCCGTCAACCAGTGTCCCCCACCGGACACGGTGACCACCAGCGACATTGGGTTGACGAGGTTGGTCACCCACCGGTCGATCAGCCCACTGCGGTCAATCGTTGCATCTGCTCCGCCGAACACGACCAGCACCGGGGTCGTGACGTGCTGCCATAACGCCAGACCCTGGACAGTGGGCAACGTGGCATCGCGGCGCGGCGGGGGAGTGTTCCTGATGTTGGACGCCGCGCCCGACCCCGGACCCACGCCGCTAGGCGAGACGGCCACCACAAACGCGGGCACCTGACGCGTTGCGACGTGTGCCAGGAGGCGGGTTGCGTCGTCGAACCCGACGAGACCGATTCGTTCGGGTTGGAGTCCTTCACGAGCGCTCAGGAACTCCACCGCCCCCAGCGCGGTCGCGACCGCCGCGCTGGGGTGGTCGCCCGAGATACTCCGGCCACGGTGGGGGGCGTAGCTGAGCACCGTGAAACCGATCCCCGCAAAATGTTCCGCGACTCTCCGACGATAGGCGGCGGTTTCCTCTGCTCGAGGGGCGGGCACCAGCACGAGGCCAGGGCTCGCGTCGGTCGACCTGGGGATGAAGATCGTGCCGGCGAGCTCGAGCCCGTTGCGGTGGAATTGTACGGTTTCGACGTCGACGACTTGTATCGGTCCGAACTGGCCGAACGCCGGGTACGGCTCGGCGAAGGCTCCAGTAAACCACAGGATACATGCGGCCCGTGTCGCAACGGTCCAACGACGTTTCGTGATTCGCATCAACGGTCCGACCTCGATGGGTGTAGGATGATTGAAAACAGATTCCTATACCAGCAGCCCTCGGTTCGTGTTCGCCTCAGGGCTCGCGTGGGTTCTCTTTCTAGCTTGAGAGAACGAAACGAGGAGGACAAGATGGGCACACTCTCGAGAACACGGTCGATATGCTTGGTGGGGGTTGCGATGCTGGTGGCAGGGTCGTCTGCATCGGCGCAGAACGGTCAGGTGTGGTACGACGTTGACATCGTGCAGGTCAGACCGGACAAGCTGGACGACTTTAATGAGCTGTATCAGGAAGAGATCAACCCAGCCCTCCGCCGGGCGGGCGTGCCGTGGCGGTCCGCCTGGAATACCGGCGCGTTCGGCGAGACATACGAGCGGATGTTGATTACCCCGATGGCCGGTTTCGCCGATCTCGATACGGGGGGGCCGCTTGGGCAAGCGCTCAGTCCCCGCGACCTTGATCGCGTGCTCGGCAAGCTTCGCGAGTACACCGCTTCGCGGCAGAGCTACGCCGTGCTCTACCGAGATGACCTAAGCGTGGAGTCGGACGATGTGAGCGGTCTTCCGATCGCTCGGATGACGAATTTGGAGATCGCAACCGGCCGCGCCGCTGAGTTCGAAGCGTTCCTGCAAAGCAATCTGGAGAACTTTCGAGCCCAAGGTGTCATCTTTGGTGTTTATCAGCGGCAGTTCGGACCGGGACCGGTCGTCTGGCAGATTGTCGAGAATCTTCACAGCTATGCCGAGCTGGCTCGGGGCGGGATTCTGCGCGCCTTCAGGGAGGACGAAGAGGCTCGAGCACTGTCTTCTTTGACCGGGGTGATCACGCGTGTCGAGCGGACTGTGCTCGAGTACGACGCGTCATTGAGTTATCGCGGAGAGGGTACGACCACGGAGCAGTGAGTCCGGGACGAGCTCAATAGCCACGGGTTGGATCCACTGCGGTGGTGGGTCTGGCCCCTCGTTCTAGCGCCCCCAACGCCTCGAGAAACGCGTCGCCCGCTTCGTCAACATGGGTCACCCCCGCAATATGGGGGGTGATGACCACCCCCGGCGCCGCCCACACCGGTGAATCGCGGTCGAGCGGCTCCTCCTCGAAGACGTCCAATGCCGCTCCCGTGATCGAGCCGTCCTTGAGCCCCTCTAAGAGCGCGGATGTGTCGAGCAGACCTCCGCGCGCGACGTTGATCACAAACGCGCCACGGCACCGCCTGAGCACGGCGCGGCCAATTACACCGCGAGTATGTGGAGTGAGCGGTGCCGCGATGACCAGCCATTGTGCAGTCTCGACCGCGACCGAGAGGCCTGTCACGGGATAGACATGCTTGAACGGTGGCCGGTGATGGCCCTGGCGGGAGACCCCAATCGGGGTGCAGCCGAGGCCGTGAAACCGTTTGCCGATGGCGGTTCCCACCGAACCGGTGCCGATGATGACGGCGCGGGTGTTTTGCACGACCGTGGGTTCGACCGGCTCCCATTTCCCACGCGTTTGGTTGTGGTGAAATGCCAAGACGCGCTGGGAGAAGGCGAGTGCGTGCCCGACGCAATACTCTGCGATCCGATGACCAAGGGCGCCGATGGTCCGGGTCAAGACTACCTCACGCGGCCACTGCTCGCCGAGTACCCCGTCGACGCCCGCACCGGTCGAGTGCACCCATCGCACCGCCGAGTCGCCCAGGTCGATCGCCGCGCGAAATCCGACCACCGTTCCGGCCCACTGACGGTCTTCGTCCGACAATCTGCCGGTGCGGAGACGACACACGACATCCGGGCGTCGTGTCGCGATGTAGCTGGCCAGCTCATTGGCGCGACGGTCACACACGACCACGTGGGTGAGGGGAGCGTGGCTCACGTCACGTACCAAAGTCGACACCCGTGCTCCGCCCTCGTGTCGACAGGTAGTGGTGCCAGAGAATACGCGCTGCGACAGCTCGCCACGGACTCCATTTCCCGGCCAGGTGACGCAACCGGACCGTATCCGGTCGTCCCTGCAGACCCTTGACTTGTTGAGCCGCGATGGCCAGTGCGAGGTCCCCGTCTGGCCAGACATCGGGTCGTTTCAACGCCATCAGCAGATAAATGTCCGCTGTCCACGGCCCGATTCCGCGAATACGGACAAGCTTCTGCCGAGCGGTTTCGTCATTCGCGCGAGCAACTGCGGTGAGGCAGAGCGTGCCGTCAACGATGTCACGCGCGATGCCGACACAATAGCTCGCCTTCTGCCGGGTCACGCCAGCCGCCCGGATGGTTGTTTCGCTGAGACCCGCGAATCGTTCGGCGGTGACGGCCCCGCAGGCCTGCTCCAGCCGGGTAAATGTCGCACGGGCGGACGCGAGGGACACCTGCTGCTCGAGGACGATCTGGACCAGTGTGGCATATCCGGGCCGACGCGCCCAGAGGGGAGGAGGACCGAACCGCGAGACCACGGCAGCCAGATGGGAGTCGCGATGACAAAGCGCTCGCACCCCGTCCTGAAGCCGAGGTTTGGTCAACCGGTCCATTCGTCACGAGCCCCGACAACAGGGCAGTCCAGGCGTGACGTCCGTGACCGGGAGCTCCCGTCCCGTCTGGCGACACAAACGTCGACGATCTTCGGCTGTCGTCGAGAGGTGGCTGAGACAGTGCGTTGCTGATTCAAGCACGGTTCGCAGGACCTCGTCGGGCGGAGAGGCCAGCCGATATTGCACCCAGAGCCCTTGTCGGCGGTCTTTCACCAGGCCCGCTCGTTTCAGATAGCCGAGGTGACGGGAGCACAGTGACTACCAGCATATTCGTATTGGCAAATATATTCTGGACGAAGACGTAGCATGACGAGCACCACCTCAATTCGAGGATGTTGTTCAGGCCAAGTACGGGGTGGTCGTCGAGCAGGTCAAGGGGCAGCGATGCGTCGTGCTGTCGTCCCTCCGTGTGTGGCTATGGCACGGATCCGATTACCGGCGTTCTATATGATGTCTCGTAACTGCGGGATCTACCGACAGATGCGAGCACCGCTTCACTCGGTTGCGGGAATCCCACCGCGCGGGCGGAGTCACGCTCAAGCGGGATCGTGCTCAATCTTGGTTCTGGTGGCGGAATCGGCGTCCTGTTGTCGGCCCCACGGGTTGGGCCTTCTGGCAAGGCGTATGGCCTGGACAAGACCGACCAGATGTTGGCCCTTGCCCGGCGGCTTTCCTCAAAGAGGCTGGTTTTGAGCTCCAAAGCGTGGCACAGGAGGTTGCGGGCGTCCTCATGAGCGCGTTCGTGAGAGCGGCCCGACCCGTCGACGGAGCGTGAAGATGTCTAAGCCGGCTGGGGTGCTTTTTCTCTGTATGGCCAATTCTGCGAGGAGTCAGATGGCGGAAGGTCTGGCCCGAGCGCGGTTTGAAGAGCGTGTCGTCGTGCGAAGCGCCGGGTCGAGTCCCGGTACCGTCAATCCACACGCGGTCGCGGTCATGGCCGAGATCGGTATCGATATCTCGTCACAGTACTCAAAACACGTTGACACGATCGACGTGACGACAGTCGACACCATCGTGACGTTGTGTGCCGAGGAAGTAGGTCCGGTTGTCTCGGCGTCGGTTCGACGCCTCGCCTGGCCGCTCCCCGACCCGGCCGGGGACCCGGGCCGCGAGATGGACCAGCGCGCGCGGTTCAGGACGGTACGTGACGAGATCGCGAGACGACTGACCGAGCTGGACTACGTGTAGCCGGCTTACCCATGCAGCACGCGGCGACCGTGCCACTCCGGCCCTCGATGACGAACCGCCACCCCGGGCGACGCTCCTCACGGCGCGCCTGGCGCACGCTGTCATACGTCGTGAGGTGCTCGTCGGATGCAGTCTTGTGAGGGCTTGTCGTCGCGGTGCAACGTCACGAACAGGAATTATGTATAGCCGATGTTGACGGCAGGGGTGTTGTCCGTGGCGTTGTGGGTCTGCCCGCCGTAGTGCGTCAGCGTTGTACGTGATGGTCGTGATGGGCCCGTTCTTTGGTCGACGACATAAGCAACCGAGTAGACCACGTACGTGTGTGCAGCACGAGCCCGGGCTACTCGGAACCGTGGTGACGTAAGATGGAGCCACAACATGTTTCTGCTTCCGCTGGGCGATGAGCCCAATCCCCCGGACGCACCACTGGTGACCTACGGATTAATCCTGGTCAACTGCGCGGTTTATCTCTTCATCACGGTGCCGCTGAGCTTTGGACATCCCGAGTGGAATGATCCGATTGTCCAGGAGTATCTCGGGGCGTGGGCTGACTCGTTGGCTGGACGAATTTCACAGCGCGACCTCGTGGCGATGTATGGGCGACTGACCGACTACGACCTGTTGGTCTTCCAGTGGGGATTTCGTCCGGTAGACCCGCAGGTGATCAGCCTATTCACTGCGATGTTCCTGCACGGCGGCTTTATGCACCTGGCGGGAAACATGCTGTTTCTCTGGATCTGTGGTGACAACGTCGAGCACCGAATCGGTCGGGTACGTTTTCTCTTCGCATATCTTGGTACAGGGGTGGCCGCGACGCTGTTCCATACGGTATTTTCCGGCCGGTCTCTGCTCCCGCTTCTCGGCGCGTCGGGGGCGATCTACGGTGTCGCGGGTGTCTATTTTCTTTGGTTTCCCCGGAATCGGGTCCGAGTGTGGGTCATGCTGTTCCCGTTTTTCATGAACGTCGTGCGACTCCCGGCTCGCGTGGTGCTCGGATTTTATGTGGTGGTCCAGAATCTTTTTCCGTTCCTGGTGGCCGATGGCACGCGTGGAGAGGGCGTAGCCTACGGTGCCCACATCGGTGGATTTCTCGGCGGCCTGCTGGTCGCGTGGGCCCTTAACCGACAGACGCTCGCGCCCCACGCGACCGAGCCGGGGCGGTCCGGTGATACGGACGCCGTGACGTATCCGGCCGGCAGCCTTGCAGCGTTGATCGAGGAGGGGGACTACGAGACCGCGGCACGTAGATACGTCGGGTTTTCGTCGTCAGAGACCCGTCGTTTGCTCAGCGAGCGTCACTCTCTTATGCTGGGAACGTGGATGGCGGCCAAGGGCCATCCACATGCAGCTCTGGAGTTGTTTCAGCGACACCTCCGCGACTATCCGATCGGACACACCGCCGCCGAGGCCCACGTCGGCGCCGGACTGCTTCAACTACGCATGTTCGGCCAACCGACCGCCGCCCACCAACACCTGGTCGAGGCGCTTGAGCTCAACCCAAGCCCGCAGACCGAGAGCCGGGCCAGACAGGGACTCGCACAGATCGCCGCCATCCAACGGTTTCAGCTGAGCCGAATGTAACGCACGCGGTATAATCAAGGTTTCCTGCCGTTACTGGGAGGTCGTTCAATGGTAGGACACGCGGCTCTGGACCGTGTAATCGGGGTTCGAATCCCTGCCTCCCAGCCAAATCTCACTTTTAGCCGAATCTGACTCCTCTACGGTGCTCGCCGTGGCTGCGGCGGGAGCCCAGCGAGCGAGTTTTGGGGCGCGGGCTGCAGACAGCATCTCTCATGACGCCGCGCACCCGCGGTAGTCGCATTGCACCCACTGCCAGCGGAAGGGGTCGCGCTGAATGCTTTCCGCTTTCAGCCAGTCTCGGTGCGGCAACCTGAAGCCGCCGCAGTTAGCCGGGAGATCAACGCCGCGCCCATACGCGAAGGCTCAATGCCAGCGTCTGAGGTTTGTTCCCAGACCCTATACGGTTTGCTTGTCCAATGATGACTAGATGCGAAGCTGTGCGAAGAGTTCTAACTCGCGCAGAGCGTGACGGCGCCGTAACAGCTGGGGAAACCCCAGTCTGGCATATCTTGAAATACAGAAGGCAAGCCAGGAAGACCAATCAGACGGATTCCTGGACTTGCGAGAAGGTCGGGGCGCTTGTAACGAGAGCATGATGGCAAGGCTATGAAGTTGAACGCCTGGTCTGGCAGGTTGCCGGCCCGAGTTCGTCGGATCCGTCTTTGGCCTCGCGAGTCAATGCGCGAACGACGTTGAGCCGTTTGATGTCGTTCAGGTCTCGTGGTTGTCGATCAACATGTGCCAGACCTTCATCTAAGTCGCCAGGGCGTGTTTGACGAAACTCCCATGTTCGGTATGACGCGAGATCCGGCACAGACGTGCACCAGTTTTGCGGGACGCGGCACTCATGTCTTGAACGCCGCGTCCTGTTTCGCCGAGAGCTCAGAATCGCAACCCTCTCGCAGCCCAACCCCCGGCCGGCACCGGCAGTCCTCTTTCTCAGGGTGGACATGTCGATTACGGCCACTGTATGTCGAATCGTCCCTTCCCCGAACCGTAGACGAGGTCACCGTAACGTTCCCAGTTTCGGCGCTCTTTGGTGCCGATTTTTTTGGCCTTCAGAGCCGGAAGGTTAGCCGTGAGCTGTGCCACCGTGCTGGCCGCGCTCAGCACGAGCTCCACCGCCGGCTCAGCTAGACAGTAGCGGTAGCAGTCGAGGGCGGTGGGTGGCGCCGCCCCCCACTCGGGGCGCCCCCTGAGGAGCGTGCCCCACCGGGTCGCCGTGAAGGCGATCACCGAACGCCGAGCACGCTGCGCTTCGGGGAACACCGTCCTGCCGAGGCGACGGTGGGCCATGTTGTAGCGAAGCATCACCACGTCGATTCGCGGGTCGGCAAGACAGGCCGACGCGATTGCTGTGTCATGGGTGGTGGCCCCGACGTATCGGATCAAGCCGCGGCGGCGCCATTCTGCCAGCGTCGCGATGACTCCTCTATTCCCGAACAGCGTGCTTCGGTCGTCCGCAGGATTCAGATACTCGGCAAAGAAGACGTCGAGGACGTCGGCGCCCACAGCTCGAGACAAACGGTGTCTGACTCGCTCGAGCCCGTCCGCTCGGCGTGCCCCACTGCCGCAGCCGATCAGTACCTCTGGTCGGTGCTCCTTCACGAGACCATTCAGGCCGTCGATGACGCTCCTGCCGGAGGGGCCGTAGAAGAAGAAGTAGTTGACACCGGAGTCAAACGCCGCATATACACAGCGGGAGGTCTGGCCGGGATGGGCCGCCAGACCGAGGGGACGGGCGGGTTCACCGTCGATCGTTCTAAGCATGGTCGGAGTCGGAAGCGCCGTCGTGGCTGTCGCAGGAATCCTAGCAAGCGCGGAGGCTTGGCGCACCATGGCCCGGGGCAGGTGTCAGTCTGTTCGCTATCATGCCCGGGATCGACCCAGCCGTTATAGACGGTGGAGCCCGGAGGGTGCCTGATGCGCGCATCTCATGACGGTCCGCCACATTGCCTGACGTGTTTCTGAAGGAGGCGCCGTTTTGGGACTCGAATCCGTGGTCGTGCGTACGTGTGCGAGCTCCTCGTCGAGCCAGATCGCGAATGGCCAGTCTCTTGGTAGTCACGCCGCCGGCGCCGGTGATGCTACCGCGGTCTCCAGAGAAACACCTGCCACTCCCTCAATGGCTCCGACTCATCGACGATCACTCTGCCGGACAGGGTGCGATCCAGGTTGGGCCCTTCCCACCTGCGCAAGCAGGGACACCGTTCCTCGCCGAGAATCTCGGTAGCCGTCATGGCAAATGTCGTCTCACCGCGCCGCGCGTCGCCGTTGGGGGCAACGAGCACCCGTCTCGACCCCGTAGCCGTGATGAAACCGCCTTCAAACGGTACCCGCGACACGTGGACGACGAACGGGGGAAAGCCACCGGTCTTGATCGTTCCGATACCCCGCTTGAGCGACGTGAAGTCTTCCTGCAGTGGCGTCAGGGAGCCAGGTGTCCTCACCCCGGCCATGCGGTCATAGGGTGTCGGACTTTGTCAGAACCATGATCGGCCTCCTCGGAGGGGCACGCAGAGCAGACGGCTATCCGCAAGCGCCGACACCGGAGCTATCACGGCTGAGGTATGGGCAGTCTGAACACCGCCAGGCCTGGTGCCTCGCCGCCAACCGTCAACGCAAGGTGCTGCTGACCATCGAGCAGATAGGTCATCGGAGAACCGAGCGCGCCCGCCGGGAGGTCGAGAGAACCGAGCTCCTGTCCTGTGGCCTTGTCATAGGCCACGAGTCGCGGCCCCGCGTCCGTACCGCCCACTGTCAAGGCATGCAACAGCAGGGTCTTGGTTAAGAGTGGACCGCTGCGACCAGCATCGCCGCCGACCGCCGGGAGGTCGAGATCGCGAAGCATGGGATGGTTTCGGATCCGGTCGCCCTGTCCGGTCGGGATCATCCACGCGTGCTCACCCGTATTCATGTCGATGGCGGTCAGACGGGTGTAGGGCGGTTTCCACAGTGGTAGCCCACGCGGCATGACGGGACCCGCCGTAGTCGAACGCCGGATGTATCTGAGCGTGGACGCCTCATCGGGTTCAGGTTCCGTGAGACGGATCACTGAGTGAGCGTTCACCGATGGCACATACAGATAGCCAGTCTCCGGATCGACTGCCGCCCCCGACCAGTTGGCCCCACCCGCCACGGCCGGACGCATGATGGTCCCGCGCAACGTCTGGGGCGTGTAGAGTGGTCCCAGGCGAAAGCCTTCGACTGCATTCACCGCCATCTCTCGAATCTCGGGTGTGAAATCGACCAGGTCATCGATGGCTGTGCCTTGGTATTCGAACGCCGCTGGTTTGCTCGGGACGGGCTGTGTCGGCGACATGACCTCACCGTCGAGGTCGGTGTCGGTTGCGACGGCCTGTTCGGGAATTGGCCAGATCGGCTCCCCAGTCACACGATCGAACGTATAGACAAAGCCCTGCTTGCTCACCTGGGCCACGGCCTTGACCGCGCGTCCGTCCACGACGAGATTGAGCAGATTGGGTGCGGCCGGGAGGTCATAGTCCCAGAGCCCGTGATGAATCATCTGAAAGTGCCACTGGCGCTGGCCGGTTTCAACATCGACTGCGACCAGACTCTCCGCAAAGAGGTTGTCACCCAACCGATGGCCCCCGTAGTAATCGTTGGTCGGGGTTCCGATCGGGAGATAGACCCAGCCCAGCTCTGCGTCGGCGCTCATCATCGACCAGATGTTCGTATTCCCGCTGTATCGCCAGGACTCGTCGAGCCAGGTGTCCGACCCGAACTCGTCGGCGCTTTGTGGCACGGTGTGAAAATCCCATTTGTGCTGGCCCGTGCGGACATCGAAGGCTCGCGCCCATCCCGGTGTGGCCTCCTTCGTAATCGTGCGGTCGTTGATGGTGGACCCGACAACGATCGTGTCGCGGATGACCATCGGTGGCGACTGCGAGGATAGGGCCAGGAGGTTGAGGACGTCGCGCTGGCCACGCGAAGCACGTGGCACGCCATCCCACAGATCCACGCGACCGTTGTTACCGAACTCGTCGACCGGTAGTCCCGTCGCGGCATCGACCGCTACGAGAAACCCGTCGCCGGTCGCCCACACAATACGCGCCTCACCGTCGTGCTCCCAATACGCCACCCCCCGGTGTCGCCAGCCCGCGATCGCCGGAGTGCCAGACTCGTACGCCCGTGGGTCGTGTACCCAGAGCGTCCGTCCGGTCCGCGCATCAATGGCCGCTGCCTGATAGAGCGGTGTGCTCACATACAGCACCCCGTTCACCATTAGCGGTGTCGCGACCAGCGATCGGATTGACGGGCGCGACTGTGTCCGGGTGACGCCATCCCACG
Source organism: Acidobacteriota bacterium (assembly GCA_036336225.1). Taxonomy (GTDB): domain Bacteria; phylum Acidobacteriota; class Vicinamibacteria; order Vicinamibacterales; family UBA8438; genus JAJEEA01. Next base: position 10,407 of record JAYZGM010000190.1, read on the forward strand.
CCGTCCACCGGTCCGGCTCGTCGTCCTGAAGCAGGTCGAAGACAGTTTCGGCTGGCACGAGTGAGGTGCCGTGCGTGGTCGACCGTGTCAGGTGCGTGTCCACCGACCGCCAGTGCCACCGCATCTCGAGCTCATCGAAGTTTTCAGCCGTAATCTGATCCAGGGGTGAGTACTTCGTGCTACCGAGGTCCCCGGCATAGGCTCGCCACTCACCGTCCAGGGCGCCCTGCTGTGCTCCGGCCGGATTCGCCGCTGCCCATGCCACGGCGGCGATGGCTGTGATCTGGATCCCTCTCTCTATGGCGCCCATGCGTGACCTCCACTTCAGCCCGAATAGATCGATACCGTCGCTCGACAGGATACGCGTAACTGCCGGTGAAGCGTTGGTCGATTGTCGAACTGCGTGTTGTTGCCTCCACGAACGCTCATGCAATTTCTCCATGACGATGGGAGGGCCATCGCAAGGGTCGCTCGACCCGCGACTTGGGCACCTGTCCACCGGAGCACCACGTCCGGCATCAGGACACCGTTGCACGCGGCACGGTCCAGCTCCGTTCCGCACGCGAGACAGCCGACCTGGTCGATTCGTCCATGCAGGTCGACCACCCGCCTGTGTCCGGCGCGCTGGTGCAGACGGTCGACGTTCTGTGTGACGAGCAATGTGAGATACCCGAGGCGCTCGAGGCCGGCGTGCGCGTGATGTGCCGCGTTGGGAGCTGCGTCCACCAGGGTTCGCCAGCCCATCATGCTGCGCGCCCAGAACCGTTGGCGACTGGCACGCCGGGTTACGAACTCTTGGTGGTGGATGGGCGTATGGTGAGGCCGCGGTCGTGATCGTCGCGATACGTGGGAATGCCCGAGCCCGCCGAGACACCGGCGCCGGTCAATACGACCACGCCCCACAAGGGCTCCGAGCGTGTCTAGCGTGGTGCTTGTTGGCGCTAATGGTCCCATTGGATACACCGGTGCCGCGCCGGTCTTTTCTTTGTGGGACATCTCGATTCCGCTCCACAAGGCGGGTTCTTGGAGCTCACGGGGCCGGGCCGGGAGGTTGGCATCCAGGACGTGATTGGCCAGAAGCCGAGCGACGATCGGGATGTTGAGCTCCGCCCAATCGCGGAATGGCGGCGGCGCTGAACGTCAGGATCCTCTTGGTTAGGGCCCTGAAGGCCGGCGAATCGTCCGACCGGCCATCACCCCGGTGACTTCCCCATTGCGCACTGCAAACCGGCCATTCACCAAGACATGCACGGTGCCGGCGGCGTACTGGTGTGGCTCCTCGTAGGTCGCGCGGTCCTGGATCAGGTTCCGGTCGAAGATGGCGATATCGGCGAGGGCACCGGTGCGGATATACCCCCGGTCTGGGACATGGAGAAAGTCGGCAGCAAGACCGGTCATGCTGCGGATGGCGAATGGCATGGAGATAAGGTTGTCGTTCAACACGAACTGACGCAGTTTCCTGGTAAAGGCGCCATACACACGCGGATGGGTCACCCGCTGGCCGGGCGAGGGGGTGCGGCCATCGGTGCACGTCATCATCCACGGCTGTTGGGCCAGATATCGCGTGTTCTCGATGTCGTAGAGCTCCAAGTTCATCACTGTGGCGTTCTGCTCGGTCAGAATTCGGCGGACGGTGTCCGGCACCGGAAGGTCCCAGGTGGCGGCGACCTCGGCCAGTGTCCGACCGTTGAGCTCCGGTCGAGGGTCGGCGAACAGAATCTTGTCCGCCCCCCCTCTGATCGTCAGCATCTCCATCGTTTCGGTGTCGAGTCGACGGGTTGTTTCTGGGTCGGCAAACCGTTCGAGCATGACCGGCCGGCCCCCGTCGGCCGCCCAGCGGGGTATGGCGTAGGCGGCGAGATTCGACTGAGTCGCGGAGTAGACGTGTTGGGCGGCTGCCACCTCGACGCCTCGAGCGCGTGCCTCATCGATCAGCCTCGCGCCCTCTGACGCACGACCGTAGTTGTGTGCTCCCTGCGCGTTGAAGTGGCTGAAGATGACACGTGTTCCCGCGGTTTCCCCAATCTGGATCGCTTCGCGGATCGAGTTCAAATAGCCAATGCCCCGGTAGGTTGCTCCGAGGTCTCGGTCATGCGTGTCATAGACACCGTCATAGGCGGCGGCCACACGGGCGAGCTCAATCACCTCATCGCTGGTGGCGTAGTATCCGGGGACATAGAAGAGCCCAGACGACAGTCCGAACGCGCCTTGCTCCATGCCCTGTCGGACGAGAGCCCGCATCTGCTCGAGTTCGGTCGGTGTCGGCGCGCGGTCCTCGTGACCGAGCACCCGTTCTCGTATCTCGCCATGACCCACGTAGGTAAACGTGTTGGCCCCGAGGCTACCGGTTAGAGACGAAAAGAGATCGTCTACGTCGGGGGTCCCACCACCGTCAGCTCCGATGGCCACCGTCGTGATGCCCTGATAGAGGAAGGGTGTAGCGTCTCGACCGTAGTCCTCCGTGAGCGCGGCATGCGAGTGCATGTCGATGAAGCCGGGGGTAAGCATGAGCCCATCGACAGGAACGACCTCATCGGCTTGCAGTCCTGCCTGGTCCGCGTCGCCGAGAAAGCTGATGCGATCACCGGTGATGGCGATGTCCTGCCGAACGGGGTCGTCTCCGGTGCCGTCGTAGACCAGACCATCCCGGAAGAGTAGATCGGCGGTGGGTTGAGCCCACGCGGCCCCGAATGACATGGCCGAGAGCATCATGACCCCGACCACCGTCTCGCGGATTCGGGTCTGAAGAGCCGACACTCCTGTCTGGTCACTCATGTCGTGGATTATAGTCATCGTCTTTGCCACCCACTGAGTGGCTCGGTTCCTGGGTGGTGGTCTCAGGGACACCGTCTCCTACGCCGTCCTGCTCGTCGTTCTCCTCGTGGATCCACCGATCTCTGGAGGGTTCCCGCTACGAAGCGGGTGTGATGGCGACGATGATGACACGGTATCGCCACCTCATCACCACCTACGACGAGGAGCGAGCGTTCCTTCGGACGAACGTCTGTCGGTTCTGGTTCGCCGTGCGCTGGCCCGACTCGACATCAGGTTGCGGGGTATGGATGCGTATCAGGCGTGCGGGCGGGTGAGAGGAACGAACGGGCACGGCTTCACCCCCGGTGATTCAAGTCACCGGGAAGACGGAAACCGAAACACTCGTCAGGGGTTTCGAGGCTGGAGCCGACGACTACATCACCAAACCGTGCAAACCGACCCAGCTGGCGGTCCCACGTCACGGGGACGCTGCGCATTCTCGACACGATCCGCAAAACCGGGAGCCGGTGGCGCTCGGTATCAGCCGGTGGACGCTGCTCCAAAAAATGTGCGCATACGGTTGGAGGTCGCCTCGGGATGAGGCAAGACGGCCACTACGGCTTGGCGATGTTCCAGTACACACCGGCGCCGCCGCCGGCGTTTCCGATGTTGGCCAGCATCGCCGCCCGTTCGCGGCTGACCGAACGTCCCTCCGGATCGACGAAGGTATAGGTGGCTTGGCCTCGGTTCTGCCCGGGGGCCACATCCCCAGCATATGTATAGAGGGCAAACCCCTTGTAGGCCCACTGCCGCGTGCCATCGCCCCTCGTGATCACCTCCCAGAACCCACGGGACTGCGCGCCGGTCTCCGCCTGGAGCGGGCGCCAGCTTTGGAGGCACTCGGGATCCACGCACGCGTTGCCACCGAGTCGCTTCCCGTGCGAATAGGCGACCTTGAAGCTGTCGCGGAGATTGCGGCCCCCCCAGTACTTCTCAAACGCGGAGCCCACGTAGAGCGTCCGGCCACCCAACGCCAGGGTGTCACCGTAGCCAGCGAGCCTGCGCACGTCCACCTCCGCGGGGCGGAAATTCTTCGTCAGCACTGCCACGGACCATCGTTCGTCGACCCCGCGTCCGTTCGCGTCTCCCGGCAGCAGATCCCCCTGAAAGCGATACAACGGTTTCGCCCGGTGCGCCCACTGTCGAGACCCGTCCGATCGGGACACGATCGTGAAGCGGCCGACATCTCGCGCGAGGGCCGGCGCCGTAATGGGTACCCAGCGGGTCTCGCAGCTGGCCTCCGAACAAAGCTGACCATCCTTGGTCGCGTCCCCGTCGAAGGCGTAGAGGGTGTGCCCCTCGAAATCAGTCAACACCACAGCCTGCGCCGCGGCCAACGCCGCCACCTCGACACCGACCGGTACCGCCATCGACGCTGCCGGGTCGAAACGAGCCACCTCCCACCCGGCGGGCGGGAGCAGAGAGCTCACTCGAACGCGCCCTTCGGCGGTCTTGAGCCCGGCGGTTTCGCTCAGTCCCACGTTGGTCGCCACCTCCCCCGGCTCTTGCTCCGCGGTCCAGGAATAGAGCGGATGTGACAGATACGCCCATTGCTTCCGTCCGTCGGACCGTTGCACGAGTGACCAGTCGTCGAAGGGCTCCGCGTCTGATGACGCGAGTAGCGGCGGAAACTCGACGGCGCAAGCATCCAGGCATCGCGAGACACCCGGTGAGTCCCTCTGCGAGAGCAAGAGCGTGCTCCCGTCCTCGCCACCGACCCGAATCCATAGCACCTGGTCCGACGAGGTCGACAGCTCACGCACGACCTCCACAAGCGTGACGCCGGGCGGGGTGGTCGTGGGTGCACCAGATGATTCCGCGGCCCATGTCACGGGCGGTCCGGAACCGACCATGAACACAGCCGTGGCCATCCATCTACCGATGATGTTGGGAATAGTCATGCTTAGGGCCCTTACCCCCTGCCGGTTAGCACCTCGCTGAAGGGGCTGGATACTCGATTCGACTCGGTGCCCCAGCTGCCCCGCGCGAGGCCAAATGCCTGCTGCACAGTGAACCCCACCCGGGTCGCCGCGTCCCCTTCCGCCGCCACGTGATACCCGGTCTTCAGCCGTCCGCCTCCGCTCCCCGCCGTCAGGACCGGAAGACGTTTCATGGAGTGCATGCGGGCCTCGCCGTGATCGGTGAATGCGTAGACGATCGTTCTGTCGAGCAGCGTGCCGTCTCCCTCTTGTATGCCGTCCAGGGCTTGGACGAGGTCGCGGAAGAAGCCCATGCTCTGCTCGGCCAGCCACTTGCACGTCGGCTGATACCCGAGTGCCGGATCGACCGGTTCCTCGTGCGTCAAGGCATGGTAGCCGCTTGGTTCCCCCTGGGTGCGGAGTCCTGAGAATGGGGAACCCAGCGTGAGATTGAACACGCGGGTTTGCCCACAGGAGATGGCATGTGCCATCAGGTGGGCGAATTGGCGGTGTGTTCGCGCCACCTGCGGAACGAGCGACCCGATGTCGTCAGTGTTCACCTCGGGCATCGCGCATGCCGGGAGCGGGGCCGGTCGCTCGAGCTCGAACGCCAGCTTCTGCTCGAGATCGCGCACCGACGTGAAGTATTCGTCGAGCCGCGCGCGGTCGGACGCCGACACCGTCCGCATGAAGCGCCGCCGTTCCTCGGCCACCGCCGATAGCACACTGTGTCGGACCATCACGCCTGGATCGGGTGTGAAGTCCGTGGTGTTGGGGTCTTGGTACCCATCGCCGAAGATGCGCGCATAAAGGGCCAGCGGAGACACCTCGGACGGATTCAATCCGTTGGAACCGCGCGCGCTCCACCCGGCGCGGCTATCGCCGTCACAGGTGGCCTCAAGCGACCGGAACCTGGTGCCGCTGCCTAGCTGCGATCCGATAATCGTGTCGATGCTGGTCGTGTAGTCGCTGCCGTTTCTCGAGACGGCGCCGGTGGCCTGGCCCTGGGCACCAGAATAGTGGTTCTGATTCACCTTGCCGTCGAGGAAGATCTGCGTCCCGCTGAACAGATTGATCTTGTCCTTGAAAGGGCTCAGCACCGCGAGGTGCTCGGGCAGCTTGAAATTCGGCCCCGTCGTCGTTGGCTCCCAGCGGTTTGGGGTGAGCCCCAGTCCCCAAAACCACGTGCCAAAGCAGGGCGGCAACGGCGCCCCGGTCGCCGCGTAGGCCGTGCCGTTGACGTTCAAGAAGCACTCCAGCACTGGAAGGCCGACCGTGACGGCCGTTCCCCCCAGCAGGCCCCGCAGCACCGTCCGCCGACCGACCTTTGTGACACCACTCATACCGCTCTCCTGTGTCCATGCCCTACGACGACACCTCTGCCGCAGAGTACCTTCCGTTCGGCCGACGCCGCAACACCTTCATGAAGCGGGATTGGTATAAAAGTTTTCGTGTCGCGCGATCAGTTGCATGAGCTCCCGCCAGGTGACGCCACCGTCAATCAGCGCCGACCGCGTGTCCACGAGCCACGACCATTCCTCGCTTGTGGGTGGTCGCGACGTGCCATACGAATAGGCGCGGTTCACCAGACATGAGATTACTGCCGGCTCGTCTCGCAGGATTGGGGCCAGCTCTGTGATCCCATCATACGGCGTGCCGCGAAAATTGCCGCTGGGGTCAATGGGAGCCCCGTTCTCGGTCGTTCGATACACGCCAGACACGTCGAAGACCTCGAGGGTCAAGCCGACAGGATCGGTCAATCGGTGACATGCGGCGCACGTCGGATTCTTCCGATGCGCCTCCAGCCGCTGACGAACGGTCCTGAACTGAGGGTTGGACGTATCCTGAATGATGCTGAAGTCCACATCACCCGGTGGCGGGGGAACCCGCTGGCACAGGAGGTTCTCTCGAAGCGCCTTGCCGCGTAGGGTCGGCGACGTCGTGCCAGGATGGGAGTGCAGCGCGAGAAAGCTCACGTGCGTGAGGATGCCTACATGGGGATCGTCCTCGCGATACCGATAGCGGACCCACGGCACGGCCCCGCCCAGCTCCTGCGCACGTGGCAGGGGCACCCCGTAGAGGGTGGCCAACGACGGCGTGAGAAACGTGTCACGCGTGGTGAAGAGGTTTCGGTAGTCGCCGTTCCGATGCAAGAGGTGATCGGTGATGGTGCGCAGTGTCTGTTCCCGCGCCTGGTCCTCGACGTTCTTGGTGAACTTCGGATACAGACTGGCGTCGACCGAGAGGGTGGCGAACAGGTCGAATCCCAACAGGTCGGAGAAAAACGCCCTCAGTCCAGCTTCCGTCCTCGGAGCTGACAGTAGTCGATCGACCTGCGCCTGAAGCCCCTCGGTGGAATCGAGTGCCCCGGATTCGGCGGCGGCCAGCAGCTCCGCATCGGGACTGCTATCCCACAGCAAGAAACTGAGCCTGGACGCCCGCGAGTAGGCATCGAGCCGGAGGATGTCGGGGTGCGAGGGATCCGGCTCGGCATGCTCGACGCGAAAGAGAAACTCGGGTGCAATGAGCATCCCCGCCAGGGCTGTCTCGAGACCGGCGTAGAAACCGCCAAGTGTCTCGCTGGCGGAGCGGGCCATGGTGACGTATCGACGGGTCTGTTCATCGGTGAGCGGACGTCGGAACAGGAAGCGGCCGGCTTCGGTGACGAACCGCTTCGAACAGTCGTCGTCCGGGGCCTCCTCCAGTCGGGGCATGCATGGGATGAGGGTGGCCCGTCGCCGGGGGGCGGTCACCTGAGTCGCGACCTGCTGCGCCAGCGACTCATACCGCTCGAGGGTCGCCGCCGTGAGCGTGAGCTTGCGCGCCCCGACCGCCAGCAGCCCATCCTCGCGGATCCCAGGATCGAGCACGCTGTCGTCAACCGTGATGCTTCGGCCGAAGATGTCGTGGATCGCTCGCTGATACTGGGCCGGTGTCAGGCGGACGAAACTGATCTCCTCAGCTGCACCGACCGATGCCGATCCCAAAAAGATCGCTGCGACCAGCGCTGTCGTTACGAAAGAGTCCCGTTGCATACGACGCCTCCCGTCCCGTCGATCGATCCGAACGTCCTTGAAGCGTTCGGTTGAACCGACCACCGAAGGTTCGGACCTTATTGGATTCATCTCGGTACTAACGCGATGCATCAAGTCGACTCGCCGCCGGCCCACTGAACTTCGGGCCGTTGCCAACCGCCATGCCCACCACCCCGCCGTCTACCGAGGTGTGAAACGCCGGCACCGCCTCGAGCCAGTAGGCGGCGGAGATCGCGGTGTTTTGCCCCGTGGCTGGGTCTGGCACGCCGTCGGCCAGGCGTTTCATTGCGTAGAACACGCCCGGGAGATTGACCTGCCCGTCGTTCTCTCCACGAATGGCCAGGTAGTGATAGTAGTCCCTCCAGGGCTGGTAGCCGCCGATGAACCCTGTCAGGCTCCCGTCGGGCGCCATCGTGAGGCGCAACTGCGTATGAGTAAATTGCAGGACCGAGTAGAACTGCGATTCGCCCTGCATGTGGAAGTCTCCGGGTTCGATGGTCAGCGTCTGGTTCTCGATCCGTCCCCTGAACACGTTGTGGGACCGGGGGTCGGGATCGATAACGAACGTCGCACCCGATGAAACGCCACCGTAGGCATCTCGGAGCAGAACGTTGAGAGACCGGTCGAACGTGACGACGACGTCCCCGTCCTGACTCAGGTCGTCCCCTGACACCGACATCAGCCAGGCTGGCATCGAGTCGATTGCCGTGTCCCACACGATGCTCTCGTTGTAGGGCACGACGGGACGCCGAATGCGGTAGACCTTGAAGCAGCCGAGCGCTCGCCACATCTGGTTGTCGACGCCGCGCTCGCCAGTGTCCGGGTGCTCGAAGGCATCGGGGCCGACGCGACCATCGAGATCGAAGCCGTACGCGTAACGGCCGCCGGCCGTCTCGATGCCGGGATCCGCCACCACAGCCGGGATGTTGCCCGGGCTGATCGGCTGACCGTTCCATTGCTGGCCGGCCGCCGCCGTGCTCCCGAAGAGACTGGCCGCGGCAACACGGGTACCGTCCGTATCCCGTCCGCCGTTTTCGATGATCCGGAGGGCGGCCTCCTCGCTGTATCCCTGATCCATCAGCCGTCGCGTTCGGAACTGGAGCGGCCCGCCGTTTCCACCGGCCGGACAGGTGTCCGGGTTGGCGTACGTGGCCGTGTGGATCATGGAGATGACGTAGCCGCGTGTTTCAGCTTCGGCTGAAGGTGGTGAACTCAGCAAAGGAATGAGCAGGAGACCGAGAGCTCGCAACCGCCAACGCCACTGTGACGCAAGACCGGATCCATCCGCAGCCATGGCTTCTCTCTCCCAAAGGTATGGTCTAAACACCCCACCCGTGCGGTTGTCGAGCCTTGTGGGGGCCATCGAGAACTGATCGCGTGTATCAGTGGATATGATACGAGAGTTGTTTGCCTCGTCAAACGTCGACTACGAGACGTTCCGACTACACTGGGCGCCTTTCCGGATAGGAGTGCACATGGGGAACGGCACGAAGGACGCCGCCGGTGGCCGCGGATTCATGAATAGTGCTGCTTCGGAGCCGACTGGTGGGGACGGGGACCACCACGACCATCAGACCGTTCCCTCCGACATCGCGCTACGGGTGAAGGCGCTCGAGTCGCTTCTGGTGGACAAGAAAATGGTTGACCGCGCCGCGCTCGATGCCGTGGTCGACACCTACGAGACCAAGATCGGTCCTCGCAACGGTGCCCAGGTAGTCGCCAGGGCATGGGTGGATCCTGCGTATCGGATGCGTCTGCTCGCCAACGGGACTGAGGCGATCGCCGAGCTCGGTTTTGGCGGGGAACAGGGCGAGCACATGGTGGTGGTGGCGAACGAGCCAAAGATCCACAACGTGGTCGTCTGTACGCTGTGTTCCTGCTATCCCTGGCCGACGCTGGGGTTGCCGCCGGTATGGTACAAGTCGGCGGGTTACCGATCGCGGGCCGTGGTCGCACCCAGAGGTGTGCTCCGTGAGTTTGGGACCGAGCTGGACGACGATGTGGCGATCCGGGTGTGGGATAGCACGGCCGAGATCCGTTATCTTGTCTTGCCTGAGCGCCCTGCTGGCACCGAGCAGATGACCGAAGCGGAACTGGCCAACATCGTGACCCGCGACTCGATGATCGGTGTGACCAAAGTCTCCATCCCAACCACCGCGGGGGACGAAGCGTGAACAGTATTCACGACATGGGTGGGATGGCGGGACTTGGTGCGGTCGATCCGGAGCCCGACGAGCCGGTGTTCCACGAGAAATGGGAGGGGCGGGTCCTCGGTCTCCGGTTCCTGACAAGTCAATGGATACGTGGCCGTAATATGGGAAGCCACCGCTATGAGCTCGAGCGGATTCCGGCGCCTGAGTATCTCCGGATGTCCTATTACGAGCGGTGGTTCGAAGTGCTCGTCGACCGGCTGCGGCGGAGCGATTTGGTCACCGAAACGGAACTCGCGCAGGGAGTGGCCGATCCTCAACGACCCACGCCGGAGTTACGACCACCGTCTTCGGGCGACCAGGTCAGCGCGGCGCGTCTCGACCTCGGGATCGCGCCACGATTCCAGCCCGGCGACGAGGTTCGCGCGCGCAACATGCATCCGGCGGGTCACATCCGGCTCCCGCGCTATGCTCGGGGCAAGTGGGGGCAGGTGGTTCGCGACCATGGCCTCTTTGCCCTCCAGGACACCGACGAGACCGGCCGGCGTGGGGGCGATTTCCCCCAGCATGTCTACACCGTGCGGTTCAACGCCCAAGTGCTCTGGGGCAGTCAGGGCGGCGAATGCGACTCGGTGTTTGTCGATCTGTGGGAGGGCTATCTTGAGCCGGTCTGATCACCATGTCGATGTCGAGCGGTTGACCGAGCTCCCGTCACTCTCGCGCGATGAAGAAGGGCCGGTCTTCGCCGAGCCTGACGCCTACCGTCATACCCCACACGGCAAACCGATGCGGCTGCCTCCGCCCGAATGAGCTAGTCTTCCGGCAACGCGAACACCCACATGACTCCACTGCCTTGTGGGATCGTTGTATCGGTCAACCCTGCATAGAACGTGGCCTGCCCGATACGGCCGCCGGCGCCCACTGCGAGGTACTGTCGGCCGTCGATCTCGAAGGTGACTGGGGCTCCTGAGATGTCGCCGTTGAGACGAGTGGTCCAGAGAGGGGCACCGGTCTCGGTATCGAGTGCGAAGAATCGCCGGTCGGAGGTCCCGCCGAACACGATACCGCCGCCGGTCGCCAGCGCCGACGCGGTCATCGCGGCCCCGCCGGGTGGTTGATACGTCCACGCGCGCCGGCCGTTCACCGGGTCGAACGCCACGAATTCGCCAACGTAGTCATAACCCGGCGCCATCTTGACCTTCGCCGCAATCCCGCCGTATCGGCGGCCGGGTCGATACTCCTCGGACACGTAGGTCATGTCCATACAGGAGTTGTTGATCCCGACATAGTAGAGCCCCGTTTCGGCGCTATAGCTAGGTGAATTCAGGTTTCGCGTTCCGAGATAGAAGGGGCACACCTCGAAGACTTTTCCTGAGTCGACGTCATCCAGGGTCGGGATGAGCTCGGGGTTGAAGATGGGAATCCCGATGTCGGTCCAGCCGGTAATAAGATTGTCGTAGCCGGTACGGAACGCGTGAAGGAATCGTCCGGTTTCCCGGTCGAGGACGACACCCCAGCCGATCTTGCTGGTCTCGATCAAGGCTTTGCGTTCCACGCCACCGATGACCAGGTCGACGAGCATGCTCTCATGCACCGAGTCCAAGTCCCAGTTGTCGGATGGCACCACCTGGAAGTGCCATTGCAGCTCACCGGTGTCGATGTCGAGGGCAAGGATGGAGTTGGTGTAGAGCGCGTCACCGGGTCCACGCAGCGTCGATGCCCACGGCGTGGGTTGCCCCGTGCCGATGAAGAGCCAGCGCAGCTCGGGGTCGTAACTGATCGTGTTCCACGTGAGACCGCCCAGTGGGGGAATCTCGTTCTCGGCCCACGTTTCGTAGCCCGGTTCGCCCGGTTTCGGCACGGTGTAGGTGATCCAGAGCCGTTCGCCGGTCTCGGCATCGTGCGCCACCACCGCTCCTCGGGCCCCGCTCTCTCCACCGGCAAACCCCAGTACCACAATCCCGTCGGCGATCAACGCAGGATGGGGGTGTCCGAGTCCGGTCGTATAGTCGCCGGTGCTCACCTCCCATCGCTGTTCCCCGGTTTGCGCATCGAGTGCGACGAGCGCGGCATCAGCCGTGCCCCAGTAGACCGTGTCGTTGTAAATGGAGACGCCTCGGTGCCGGTTGTACGCCTGGGAGCGCGCGATGTCTTCGGGGTAGCTCCGTTGATGCATCCAGGCGACAGCACCGGTAACTGCCTCGAACGCAGTGACCCGCCCGCTTCCCTCGGCGACATACATCAGACCGTGGGCGACCACCGGTGTAGGGACCCAACGACTCCCATCCCGCATGGAGTAGGCCCACACGAGACGAAGCTCATCGACGTTGGCCCGGTTGATCTGGTCGAGTGGGCTGAACCCGGTGACGTCGTAGGTTCGCCGATAGCTCATCCAATCGCCGTCCTCTGGGTTGAGGAGGCGCTCCGAGGTGACGGGCTGCCATTCCTCCGCCGGTTGCGCGATGGCGACACTTCCGACGGCGAGACCACAACCCATGATGCACAGCTGCAAAAGTCGCGTGTATTCGAACAGTGACATTTGGTGCCTCTTCGCCGGTCGGTGACGCGGGCTACTTTCGTTTCCGCAACCCTAACACGACCGTCTGTTCAGTGGGGTGGATGAGCGGGGACACTGGCTCAGCGTGGTGACCGTCTGGAGAGGTCAGGGAAAAATCTTGGTAGTCGGGCGGGGAGTTTTCTGGTCAGAGAAAATCCGTATCCGCGATCATGTCGGGAGTCGTCCAAGGGCTTCGTCTCGGCGATCCACGCCGTGGCCAGCGCCACTGTTGGCCTGGCCCCTCGCTCGCGAAGCGACACACGAGTCTCGTCAGGTGACCCCGCGCGAGTAGGGACAGCGGTTTCACGACTAGGCGAGGGTGAGCCAGCCGGTGATGCAGTTGTTGGCCGAGGCCGGTCAGGGGGGCCCTGAAACTGACGGGCCGGGGTCTTGAACGGAACGTTGTCGCTGTGATGCGATACTTGATTCAAGTGCGCAGGAGAGTCTGACCCTACCGATCGGCATGGTGATCACGCGCTCGTACAACGCCGCGTCTGATTTTGTCGACCGCCATCTCGAGGAAGGTCGCGCCGACAAGTGCGCCTTCATCGATGACACGCGTGAGCTTACCTATGGCCAGTTGGCGGCAGACTGTAACCGTGTGGCGAACCTGCTCACGGCCCGTGGGGTCGCGCGTGAAGCGCGGGTCGGTCTCATCGTGCTCGACACGGTCGATTTCCCGGTCATTTTTTGGGGGGCGATTAAGACCGGGGTGATACCGGTAGCGCTGAACACGTTACTCACGGCAGATCAGCATCACTACATTCTCGAGGACTCGCGGGTTCAGGTGGTGTTCGTGTCGGCGGCACTTCTTCCGGCGGTCCGACCACTGCTTGCCCGTCTTCCCGCGCTGACGACGGTGTTCGTCGTAGGTGATTGGCCTGAGACGACGACGGCTCGTGATCTAGACATCGAGTCGTTCCACCATGCTCTGGCGAGCCAGTCTTCCGAGGCCACCCCGGCCGACACGAGCGCCGACGAAGTCGCCTTCTGGCTGTATTCCTCCGGTTCGACTGGAATGCCCAAGGGCACGCGGCACGTCCACTCGAGCGCGATGACCACGGCCCGGTTGTATGGCCAGGCGGTGTTGGGGATTGACGAGCCCGACGTCGTCTTCTCGGCGGCGAAGCTCTTCTTTGCCTATGGTCTCGGAAATGCCATGACCTTCCCGAGGGCGGCCGGTGCGACCGCGGTCTTGCTCGCGGGACGGCCGACGCCTGCGGCTGTGTTTGATGTGCTGAGGACCCGCCAGCCGAGCGTCTTTTTTGGTGTGCCCACCCTGTATGCGGCCATGTTGGCGGATACGGGTTCTGAGGCGGAACCGGGTTCATCCCGTCTTCGCGCGTGTGTGTCCGCCGGTGAAGCTCTGCCCGCCGAGGTCGGTCTGTCATGGAAAGCACGTTTCGGAGTGGACATCTACGACGGGGTGGGGTCCACCGAGATGCTCCACATCTTCCTGTCAAACACCCCGGGTGACGTGCGCTATGGCGTATCGGGCCGGGCGGTGCCGGGATACGAGCTGCGTCTGCTTGATCAGGATGGCGTGGAGGTCGGACCGGACACCGTGGGCGAGCTGTTGGTGCGTGGTCCGAGCGCCGCTGACGGCTACTGGAACCAGCGCAAAAAGAGCCGGCGGACGTTCGAGGGTGAATGGACCCGCACGGGCGACAAGTTTATGCGCGACGGCGAGGGATACTACCGCTATTGCGGTCGCACCGATGATATGTTCAAGGTGGGTGGTATCTGGGTGTCTCCCTTTGAGGTGGAGTCGGCCATCGTCACCCACACGGCGGTGCTCGAGGCCGCGGTGGTGCCGGCCGAGGACAGGGAGGGTCTCTTGAAGCCCAAGGCGTTTGTGGTGCTCAAGGAAGGGGTGTCTGAGGAGGGGCTTGCCGAAATGCTCAAGACGCGGGTCAAGGAACAGGCCGGACCGTGGAAGTATCCGCGGTGGGTGGAGTTTGTCGAGGAGTTGCCAAAGACCGCGACCGGCAAGGTGCAACGCTACAAGCTGCGAAATTCATGATTGTCTTCGAGACTGACCCGTCACGGTATCGACACTGGCGTTTGACGACTGATGGGGCGATCGCGGAACTGACGCTGGACGTCGACGAGGACGCCGGTCTCTTCGAAGGGTATCAGCTCAAGCAGAACTCGTACGACCTCGGTGTCGATATCGAGCTCGCCGATGCGGTTCAGCGGCTTCGGTTCGAGCATCCGGCGGTCAAGGTGGTGGTGTTGCGTTCCGGAAAGGAGCGGGTGTTCAGTGCCGGCGCCAACATTGGGATGCTGGCCGGGGCGTCCCATGCCCACAAGGTGAACTTCTGTAAGTTCACCAACGAGACACGGAACGCTCTCGAGGACGCAAGCCGTTACTCCAACCAACGGTATCTTGCGGCCGTAACCGGGACAGCCGCTGGCGGTGGCTATGAGCTGGTGCTGGCCACCGACCACCTCGTGCTGGCGGACGATGGCCGGTCGGTGGTCGCGTTGCCGGAATTGCCGTTGCTCGCGGTGTTGCCCGGGACCGGAGGGCTGACACGGCTCACCGACAAACGGAAGATCCGGCGCGATCGGGTCGATGTGTTCTGTGGACTCGAGGAAGGCGTCAGAGGGGCTAGGGCGCTCGAGTGGCATCTTGTAGACGAATTGGTCCCAAGCTCGCGGTTCGATGCCGCGGTTCGCGCCAAGGTCCAACGCTGGGTCGACGAATCACCCGCATCGTCCGCAGCGACGGGGATTCGGCTGACACCGATGGAGCGCCAGGTGTCGGGTGATGGGCTGAGATACACGAGTCTTCATCTCGACATCGATCGTCGCGCTAAGCTGGCCACGCTTCGTCTGATGGGACCCGATACTCCCGCGCCCGAGTCCGCCGACGAGATCGTGTCGGCCGGTGCCGAGTTTTGGTCACTCCGTTTGGCGCGAGAGCTCGACGATGCCATCCTGCATTTGCGGTTGAATGAACCTGATGTCGGCGTGCTGGTGTTCACAAGCGACGGGGATCCTCGCTCGGTGCTGTCCTACGACCGCTTGCTGGAGCGGCTGGCGACCCACTGGCTCGTTCGGGAAATCAGGCTGTTGTGGAAACGTGTGCTCAAAAGACTGGACGTGACCTCGCGGTCGCTCATTGCGCTTGTCGAACCAGGTAACTGCTTCGCTGGTACGCTGGTGGAAGTCGTGCTGGCGTGTGACCGTGCCTACATGCTGAGTGGTCCGCGGGACGGAGACGATCGGGC
>JAYZGM010000191.1:0-5176 GCA_036336225.1 Acidobacteriota bacterium
CGCGCCCTCGGGACCCGGGCCGCGCGCCGCCGTAGCCGGACCGCGAGGTCGGGTTCAGCAGATGGGTTCGGTCGAGCTCCACGTAACCGTCGGGGCTGAACCGCACGATGATGAGGTCGCCGTTCTCGTTGTAGACGAAGTAGCGGTCCTCGTGCTTGATGAAGTAGGCGGACCCCCAGCGGTTCCGGGTCGTCAGCCCTTCGGCTTCCCAGACCCGTTCGCCGGTCTCGGCCAGCAGCCCGCGTACCTGGCCGTGGCTGCCGATGCCGTAGATGTGGTCGCCGACGACGAGCGGTGTCGTCATCACCGAGTGCAGCCCGGAGGTCTCGGCTACCTCGATACCGTTTTCCAGCACCCGGTTGTTCTCCCCCTTCCAGAGCGCGGTGGCGGCCGGGCGGTCCAGGTCGAGCCGCATCATTAGCGACCCGCTGTAGAACCCTGACACGAACAGATACGAGCCGCTCTTGACCGCGTCGGCCACCGTCATGTTTGCGCGTCCCGTGAACTCCTCTTCCCAGTACAGCTCGCCCGTCTCGGGGTTGAGCGAGGAGAGCCCGCGTGGGTGCCAGATAATCAGCTGGCGGGTGCCACCCGCCTCGATGATGAGCGGCTGCGTGTAGCCCATTTCCGTCCGGCTCTCGAGCGCCCGCCAGACCTCCTCCCCGGTGTGCTTGTCGAACGCCATCACCAGGGCGTCCGGCTCGCCGCCGACGAGAAAGATCACCCGGTCGCCGTCGACCAGCGGTGCGCTTGAGGTGCCCCAGACCGGAATGTTCGTGTCGTACTCCGCGACCGTATCCTTGTCCCAGACGACGTCGCCGGTCTCGGCGTCGAGGCAGAAAATCCGGCCGGTGGAGCCTGTGACGTAGACGCGGTCACCATCCACTGTGGGGGTGGCGCGCGGGCCGGTCGCGTAGGTGAACATCAGCATTCGGTAGGTCGTCGCCCACTCGTGGGTCCAGAGCACCTCGCCCGTCTCCTCGCTTAGGGCGAGCAAGCGTTCCGTGCCGTTCATGACGCGGGCCTCAGTTTCCACGTAGTCCAGCACGAACACGCGGCCGTCGGCGACCGCCGGACCGGAGTACCCACCGTTGATCGGTACCCGCCAGGTCACCGTCAGCCCCTCGTCCGGAAACTCTTCCAGGATCCCCGTCTCGGTCCACAGACCGAGGCGCTCGGCGCCGCGCCATTGAGGCCAGTCCTTGGCAGACAGCGGGAGGACGAGAGTACCGGCGGCCATCACCGCGGTAAGAAGCGCGCCGACGGCGCGATGAGCTGATTGCATAATTACCGTCCCTCGTAGTCTCGTTCACTCACCGGCTCAAACCAGCTGGTCTCGCCGCTGCTGAACGTGAGTTGGAGCAGATACTCATCCGGCGCTGCCCCATGCCAGTGCACGACGTCGGCTGCAGCATAGACTGGTATCCCGGGGGCCATTTCCTGCATCGGTTCCCCTCGCACTTGTGTACGCCCACTGCCCTCCTCCGCCATGATGATCTGGAAGTTGGCGTGACTGTGCCAGTTTGAGCGGGCACCAGGCTCGAACCGCAGGCGAGACGGCCGTACCTCGACGTCGGAGCGGGTGGGCGCTCCGCCCACGAATCGGCTCTGGGCGGCTGCGCTCACCAGCAGCCAGAAACATAGTCCGGTCGTTGCGCATGCTACCAGGGGCCTAACGCCAGGATGGGTCCGTTGCGTCATGTCATGGCTCCTTCATCGGAATTGAATGTGAGCGATTCTATCGTTCAGTCCGGACCCGTTCAATGTGTCCGTGCGATGGGTGTCGCTCGGCCGCGCGGTGTGGGGTCAGACTGAGTTAAAGAGATCTTCCATGACCTGGTATCGGGCCGTGTGCAGGCCCAGGCGCTCGTAGGTGGTCCGGGCCGCGAGATTGTCCAATTCCACGTAAAGTCGAAGACCGACCACCCCGGGGTCGGAGGCGGCAAGTGCTTTTAGGTGCGAATGGAGCTGTGTGAAGACGCCCCTACGGCGATGGTCTTCGCGCACGTACACGCTCTGGATCCACCAGATGTCACCGTTTCGCCAGTCGCTCCATTCACGTGTGTGCATGAGCTGGCCGACGAGGGTACCGCCGCCGCAGGCAACCCAGTAGTTGCCACGTGACCGTTCGCCGATGAGGGTGGTCACGCCTCGAGTTACCAACTCGCGGTCGAGTGAGACTCCCTCGGTTTCCGCTGCGAGCCTGAGGTTGAAGTCAGTAATTGTGGTGACATCGTCGAGGGTTGCCGCACGAACGACGAATTGGGGCATGGGTTTCTCCCGTCAGGTTCGACCGTCAGATGGGTCTTGTGAACAATAGCGGAATCTGTCTGCTGGAGGGAGATCCCAGCCTGAGTGGTTACGCAGGGGCGACCGGTGGGTGGAGCCCCTTCTTGAGTGCACGACCCTCGGCGGGTGAGAATGACTGGGTCGGGTAGGGCACCATGGCGGTTTTGGCAGACCCCGGGGATTGGGCCCGCGTCGACTGGGGGGATTGGTTGGATGGAGCGTTTAGTACATCGTGTCGTAAATCTGATTGGAGACGACGACCAGCACATCCTCAATATGGATGTCGACGAGGCGCGGGCACGATTGCTCGATGAACGACCAGACGCGTTACTCGACGTTGAGGGCTCGTTCGCGCTGGCGGCGCGGCGCGGCGATGCGGTGCTGATGGCGCGTAGTCTCGATCGTCCCATGCGCTACTTCCTCGCCAAGGAGCCCCAGGGCCCGATGTTGGTGATTGGAGATCGCATCGATGACCTTAGGTGCGCGCTCGACGAGCACGGCTACGCGCATCAGTTCCACCCTAGTTACACCCGGATGGTGCCGGCCCATCACGTGACGGCACTGCGGTTGATCGGGTGCCCGGACCCGACGCCGGAGCAACGCCGGTTCTTTGCGCCGCCGCGTGCCACGATGTCGACGGACCTCGACGCGATCGGGCATGCCTATGTCACCGCGCTGTACGGGGAAGTGAGCCAGTGGCTCGCGTCTCACAACGAGGCAGAGCCGATTGGCGTGCTTTTCTCCGGGGGCGTTGATAGCGGTGCCGTCCTGATCAGCGTCTACCACGCCCTGCTCGCGGCTGGACAGAGTCCGAGTCGGCTCAAGGCTTTCACGCTGGCGGTCGACGGCGGTGGGCGGGACGTCGAACAGGGGCGTGCGTTTCTCCGACACCTCGATCTAGAGATGTTGTACGAGGTAGTTCGGGTGGCCGCTGCTGAACTGGACCCGTTTGAGGCGGTAGAGGTTATCGAGGACTACAAGCCGCTGGATGTTGAATGTGCCACAGTGGGGCTCGCGCTACTCAGGGCGATTCGATCCAGATATCACGACTGGCGGTTGCTACTAGATGGCGATGGTGGTGATGAGAACCTGAAGGACTATCCAATCGAAGAGAACCACGAGTTGACGATCCGCAGTGTCGTTTCGAACTCGATGCTCTATCAGGAGGGCTGGGGCGTCAGCGCGATCAAGCACTCGCAGACTTATTCAGGTGGGCTCTCTCGCGGCTGTGTGCGAACCTACGCGCCCGCACGCCGGCTCGGGTTCGTCGGGCTGAGCCCCTTTTCCCGGCCCTCTGTCATTCGAGTAGCCGAGGCGATACCGTTCGACGCGCTGAGTGGGGGATCGACCAAAGTGCTCTATGCACTCAAAGGGGAGGTCGTGCGTCGGGGCATGCGGTCTGTGCTTGGCGTCGACTTTCCCGTGTTTGAGAAGCGCCGGTTCCAGCATGGGGCGCTCGACGACGACCTGTTTCGCGGTCGGTTCTCGGTTTCCCCCGAGCAGTACCGCGCGCACTTCCATTCACTGTACGGCGAAGCGATCCCATAGACCGCCGGCATGGACCGCTGGGTGCGTTCGCTCCGGCGACCAAAGAAGCCGGTCACTCCCGATCGGCCGATCGCGGTTGTGCACGAGCGGGAGCGGCGGCTGGACGATGGCCTCGTCGAGGTGTCTACCGTCTTTCTAGCCGGGTCCGAATGTCCGTTTAGTTGTGTCTTCTGCGATCTCTGGAGACAGACGCTCGATGGTCCGACCCAACCAGGGTCGCTACCCCGGCAACTCGAGCGTGCTCTCGCCGAAGTTCCGCACCGCTCGGTAATCAAACTCTACAACGCGAGCAATTTTTTCGATCCGATCGCGGTGCCTATGGAGGACGACCCAGAGTTGCTTCGGTTGTTGTCTGGGTTCTCGCAGGTCACCGTCGAGTCTCACCCTCGGTTTATTGGGCCACGTTGTTTCACTTTTGCCGAGCGACTCGCCGGTCGGCTCGAGGTTGCTGTCGGACTGGAAACGGTGCATCCGGAGGCGCTGTCTCGGCTCAATAAAAAGATGACGCTGGACGATTTCAACGCCGCAACGGGTGAGCTTCTTGCTCGACGGGTTGGTGTCCGGGTCTTCGTCTTGTTGGGGTGCCCGTTCGTCGCCGCCGATGAGCAACTCGATTGGACGGTGCGCTCGGTTGAGCATGCGGCACGTCGGGGCGCTGGGATCATCTCGATCATTCCGGTGCGTGGTGGCAATGGGGCTCTGGAGTCGCTGGCAGCCGATGGTGCCTGGAGTCCCGTTTCTCTCGATCTGGTGGAAGCGACGTTCGAACGGGCCCTGCGGTTAGGCTTGGAGAATACGATTGTCCAAGTCGATTTGTGGGAGCTCGACCAGCTAGCGGCGTGCGGTCATTGCGTCAATGCCCGGCTGACTCGTCTCGGCGCCATGAACCGGACCGGGGTGGTCCTCGCACAGGCGACTTGCACTTGGTGCGGGGGCAACCGGCCATGAAGCGAGACATCGTCATCATCGGCGCCGGATTTGCGGGGTCCCTGCTCGCCAGGTTACTGGCGCTGCGTGGGCGCGACGTGCTGCTGCTGGAGCGAGACCGGCACCCTCGGTTTTCCCTTGGCGAGTCATCGACGCCACTAGCGGCATTGGTTCTTGAGCGCTTGTCGCGGCGGTACCAGGAGCCGGACTTACACAGTCTGGCGGCTCATGGCCGGTGGCGTCGAGACCTGCCTGGTCTGCGCTGTGGCCTAAAGCGGGGTTTTACGTTCTATCGGCATCAACCTGATTCGTTTGCGGTGACCGCGGACGCGCGTCTTTTGGTGGCCGCTAGCCCGGACGACGAGGTCGCTGACTGTCAGTGGCTGCGCGCCGATGTTGACGCCCATCTGGT
>JAYZGM010000192.1:0-15324 GCA_036336225.1 Acidobacteriota bacterium
GATCGAATCGACCACCTTGTCACTACCCATTGGCATGGCGACCACTATGGGGGTCTCGCAGAACTGGCCACTCGCATCCCTATTGGGCACTACATCGACCACGGTCAGACGGTTGAGGAGAACGACCAAGTTCGTGGTTTCATTGCCGGCGCCTATCGCGAGCTCTACGCCCAGACTGACCGAACTGTGGTTGAGCCCGGGGACCTGATCCCGCTGGCTGGGGTCGATGTCCAAGTGATGGCATCGGCCGGTGCGGTGCGGGAACAGCCGTTACCCGGAGCCGGCCACGCGAATCCATACTGCGCCGATTTTGAGCGGGCGCCGGAGGATCTTGGTGACAATGCCCAGTCGGTCGGGGTGCATCTGACGTTTGGTGCGTTTCGCGCGCTGCACCTTGGTGATTTGACGGTCAACAAGGAGTATGCGTTGATGTGCCCGACCAACCCGATCGGGGTGGTCGACCTCTACCTTGTCTCGCACCACGGGCTGAACACGTCGAATTCGCAGGTCCTGGTTCACGCCATTGAGCCGCGGGTGGCCATTATGAACAACGGCACGCGTAAGGGCGGTACTCCGGACTCGATGACCACCCTACACACGGCGCCACGTCTTCAAGATTTGTGGCAGCTGCATTTTTCCGTGTTGAGTGGTCAAGACTACACCGTGCCCGGCGTGTTCATTGCCAATTCGATTGATGATCAGCCCGCCTCGATGCCACGTGCACCGATGCCACCGCCGCGTCGCGGATCGAACGCGGGTCCACCCCCAGCACATACCGGGGAGGCTTACTGGATCAAGGTGGACGCCCGTCGTGATGGGACCTTCACGGTGATAAACAGTCGCAACGGGTTCACCAAAGTGTACTGAGGCCAGGTTGACGTGCGCGCTGCCAATGTGACGATATGACGCAAGCGCCACAGGGTGCCGGTCAACTCGTCATCGCTGCTCGACCCACGTGTTGTTTGACATGGTCTGGATCAGGCCATCACTCCACCCAGTAGGCGGACTAAGGCACGGGTCATGTTTGCCTCCTCGTGGCTGGACGCGGTCGTGGTGAGTGTTGGGGCGGTGGCGTCGGTGCGACGTTGTTCGATCTGGGCCGTCGCGGATTGATTCCACTCGAGCCGGACCCGACTTCGAGACGATGATCTGAGTCAGATCAGTTTACGATGAGAGTGGACCGGGCGAATGACAGTCAGGCAGGACAGCACCCCGGGGTCGAGACTAGTCTCTTGCCGTTCTTCTTTGATGACGTTGCGCCGGGCGGCGTAACGCTTCATTCTCGCTAACTCGAGAAGGCTAAGCGAAAGATGCAGGTTCAGGTAGGGACGGCTGCGGGAGAACGCCCGTTCTATGACTCCGCCAGCGTCAAAACGACGACGTGGTCAGCGTGTATCTCCGGAGTCGTACTCATCACGGGGATCGGCTTGGCGGGAATGCTTGGGCCGTGGGGGCTTCTGGCCGTTGGCGGTGGCGCTGGGTGAACCTGACTCGTCGCCGCGACATCTCTCCGTTTCGTTCGCTCGGGCTCTCCATCTATCTGCCGTCGACCCTGATGGCGGTGGCGCAGATGGCAATGCTCGTCGTCCTTCCGCTGTACATCATCGAACTCGGTCAGGGCCTGTCGGTGGCGGCCTTCGTGTTCGCCATGCGTGGTCTTGGCAGTGTACTGGTCAATGTGCCGGCGAGTCTGGTGATCGCTCGTCATGGCCACAAGACCGGGATGGTGATCGGCAACGCCTTGATGGCGGCGAGTGCCGTCACGATCGCGGTCTCGGCCTCGACCGGTGTGGTCGCCGTGGCCACGCTGGTGTTCGGCGGCGGGATGGGCACGTGGTTGCTCGCGCGACTGTCCTACATCACCGAGCGGGTGCCCAATCATCAGCGAGGTACGTCGCTGGCGGGGTTGGCCGGTCTCCAGCGCTTTGGGATGCTGGTGGGTCCGTTGCTCGGCGGATTTGGGGCCGAGCGTTTTGGCTATGCGCTCGTTTTCTTGGTGATCGGGGCTCTGGCGTTGACCACGATGGTCGTGGTTGGCCGGTTTGCCTCGGTGACGACATCAGATCTTGCTCAGGGTAGTGGCCAACCGCCAGCCCATCACCAGACACCCGCTTTTTCGGGGCTGCTGACCGTCGTCCCGACGATTTTGGCACGGCACCGGCAGGTCTTTCTCGGGGCCGGCGTGTTCACCTTCTGTCTCCAGCTGGTCCGGGAGCAGCGGCGTCTGCTGGTGGTGCTCTGGGGAACGGCGATTGGGGTCGAGGTCGACGCTATCGGGTTGATCGTGAGCAGTGCCTCGGTAGTGGATATGGCGATGTTCCCCGTGGCCGGGTATGTCATGGACCACTGGGGTCGTAAGGTGGCCGGCGTTGGGTGTATCACGATGTTGGGAGGCGCCCTCGGCTTATTGCCGTTCACCGAGACCACGCTCCCCTACTTGGGGGTGGCTGCCCTGGCCGCGTTGGGGAACGGGCTCGGTAGCGGGATCATTCTGACGATGGGCGCGGATCTGTCGCCCGCACACGAGCGGAGCCAGTTTCTCGGGGTTTGGAGAATGGTGGGCGATACCGGCGCGCTGATTGGACCACTGCTGACCGCCATAGTCGGGTCACTTGTGGTCGCGCTTGGGGTGTCGTCGCTGATTGGGCTGACCGGTGGTCTCCTGCTCTGGTGCAAAGCGCGCGAGACGCTCGCGCGCGAGCCGCACACGCCTGTGGACCGCTCGGGCACGGGGCTGCCGAACCAGACCCAAGCGATGTAGTCGAGCCGCTGCGGTTCTCCACCCGGCTCGCGCAGGTCGACACAGACCTGGCCTCGGCGGTGAGTGGTGTGATTGACCACGTGGAACATCGTATCTGCCAGTGCGGGGTCTTGGGGCTCTCGTTCAAAACGCTCACTACGTCGCGCCTTCCAGGGGATCTCAACTTGGTTCGCGAGCCGTGTCGCATCGATCGTGCTCAGGAACGTCCGGACGTCGGCCTAGTAGCCTCGAGCCCACTCCTGGAGTCAACAGATCGTCGAACTGGTCGATCGTGACCTTGTCGGGCGCCGGCTCCCGTCTGATGTTGAGAAAGGCGCGGTGAACCACGTGGAGGTGGAGGATCCGCTCGCGCAACCCCATATCGGTCGTCGCCCGGTCGGTGACCAATGTGGACGCTCACATCGTGGAATCGGTCCACTCCATGCGTCGATACACCGTCTGTAACGTCTCCGGTGTCAGTGTCATCGTCGCTGTGTGTCCGGCGAGTCAACACGCCGGAGGATGAGTCGATCGAGCTCACCAGGCGTCAGCGTCCGATACTGACCCGCCCGGCTGGCGAGAAACACCCCGCCCATGGCGATCCATACGGCCAGGGCGATCCACGAGGGTGTGCTCATAAACCCCGGCATCCCCGGCACGCACAAGAGGATGATGAATCCGACTGAAAGGAGACCGCCAAAGAGGGCCATCATTCCATCCCGAGCTCTCGCGTCGACGCCGTCGCGCGCCGTGTGAAAGGCGGCGATACAGGTATAGAGATACCCGAAGGCGGTACCAAGCGCCGCCATGTCGACCACCCAGACGATCACCTCTCGGCCGAACCACGGCGCGATCAGGGCGATGATCATGACGAATCGGGTGGCGTGGATGGGCGTCTGCGAGCGAGTGTCAACGTCGGCGAACCAGACCGGCAGCAACTTGGCGCGACCCATCCCATAGAGGAGTCGGCTCGACGCCATGAGAAACCCGTTGATCCCGGTGAAGACCGCCATCATGACCGCCATCGCCAAGCATGCAAGGCCGACGGGGCCAAGACTGGTTCGAATTGCGTCGCCCGTGGCCCACGGGGTGCCCGACTCGACCAGCGTCGGCCACGGCATGACGGACGCGGTCGACAGAATGACCATCGCGTACATGATTGCCCCGGCTCCGATGGACATCGTCATGAGACGTAGTCCCTGGCGGGGAGAGAAGGCAAATTCTTCAGCCGCCTGTGGCAAGGTGTCGAAACCGACATAGAGCCACGGCGCGATGGCCACTATAGCCAGAACCCCGGCGAGCGAGCCGGGGTTCGCCGCGAACCACGGTTGCAGATTGGCCAGTGAGACGTGGTCCGTGACCGTCGGTCCGAGCCCGACAATGAGCACCCCGCCGACCAGCACGGCCGTCAACCCGAGTTGGAGTCTGCCGATACGCCCGACCCCCCGGGTCTGAAACCACCCGATGGTAAGGATTGCCGCGCTCGCCAGGCCAATCTCCCCCGCGTAGACGTCGAAGCCTGACACAGAGTAGAGATACCCGCGCGCAAAGAGCCCGGGCGCGACAAACTTGCCAAGCATACCGAGGGCGGTGGCGTTCAAGGGGACTACGCTCAGATACCCCAATGCCAGGAACCACCCACAGATGTAGGCGTGATACCGGCCCCCGGCGAAGTAGGCGTAGGCGAACACGGCCCCGGCGACCGGAAAGGTTCGCACCATCACACCGTAGCTACGTGCGATGACCAGCATGGCAAGCCCCCCGAGCAGCACACCCAGTGAGGCGCCAAGGGGACCGGCCGTGGCGAGGAAATCGCCAGGAAGGACGAAGCATCCGAAACCGATGATACAGCCGAGGGCGAGCGCGCCGACCTGCAACGGGTCAAGTGTCTGACGGAGGGCCGACGGGGCGGTCGTCACTCTGGTCTGATCCGTCATGGATGCTCTTGACCGTACCGAGCTTGAGGTAGTCGCTACGTGTTGCGTCGGGACGTCTGTCGCTCGGGCTCGTTGGAAACGGTGCAAGCTTACCGGGTTGAAGTCAGCCGACGCATGAGTTCGATCGTGTTCGTCGGAGCTTCGAATTCTGCCTCTTCGAGCGGGGTGCGTCCGTGATGGTCGCGGGCCTCGAGATCCGCGCCGTGTGCCACGAGATACTCGACGATGGCGTCTTCCCCGCGGCGGATCGCCGTGTGCAACGCACCGGGGCGGCCGGATGGACGAGCGTTGATGTCGAGTCCCAAGCCGACGACGAGCTGGACGGCCTCGAGGCGTCGACTCGTGGTGGCCAACAACACCGCCCCGGCGCCCTCAAGCGATTTCACGGTCGGGTCGGCACCCAGCGCGAGCAGTGTGGTCATCATCGCCATGTCGCCGCGTTGCGCCGCCGTCAAGAACGGCGTCAAGCCGCTGGTCTGACCCGACGGATTCGGCACCCAATCGGGGCCCCGACCCGTGCGAGCATGGACGTTGGCGCCACGAGTGACGAGCTCTTGGACGATCGAGAGATTGCCTTGGGTGACCGCGGCATGGAGCGGCGTGTTCCCGGCCGCGTCGCGGGTGTTCACGTTGACGCCTTGGTCGAGCATGAGCCGCGTGATGGCGTCGCTGCCGTTGGCCAGAGCCAAGACAAACGCGGTGCTCCCGTCGTCCGCGGTGGCGTGGGGATCGGCGCCTCTCGTGATCAGTAGCCGGGCCGTGGACGTCTCACCATGCTGGGCGGCGAAGAGTAAGGGGCGGAACCCACTGGTCGATTGGGCGTCGATGTTGGCGCCGTGTTCGATGAGCCGCCTGGTGATCTCGTGGTGCTTTCCAGTGATGGCCCACATCAGCGGGGTTTGTCCCATGCGGGACTCCGTCACGTTGACATCGGCCCCGTGGTCGATCAGCAGCTCCACGACGTCGACGTTCCCGCCACGCACGGCCGTCAGCAACGGCGTGTCACCGCTCCATCGAACCGCGTCCACATCCGCCCCCGCCTTCAGGAGCATCCGGGTCAACGTCAGGTTGCCGTTGGCGCCGGCAAGGAGGAGCGGCGTCTCTCCGTTTTCGTCGGTCGTGTTGGGGTCGGCACCGGCGTCGAGCAGTGCAGCCGCGATGTTCGGGGCATCACGCATGGATGCCCACAGAAGTGGGGTGGAGCCGTCAGCTCGGGGCACGCCGACGTCCGCTCCGGCCCGAATCAACTCATGCACGGTGGAAAGATCGCGACGAAGTACCGCTTCAAGCAGTGCGCTGTCAGTCTCCGTGGCCTGACCGGCGCCCAGACTTGACAACGGTCCGAGGAGGATCGCGGTGGCAAGCCACTCCGGTCTGCTCCATCTCGCCATGTCGGCAATGGTAACCTGCATCAGCACCTACTAATGCGGGTTACACTCCACGCGTGACGTTTTGGGAGAGCTTGCCGTTACGTCGAATCGCCTTGTCCGCGTGTGCGACGATTGGTGTGTGTCTGGCGTCGCCCGGGGTCACCGCCCAGCCAATCCCCGTGCCCGAGTCCGTCGATGCCACGATCGTCAGCTACTGTGTGACCTGCCACAACGACCGAACGAGAACCGCCGGGGTGACGTTGTCCGGTGTCCACGCTCGGGACCTGCGCGCGCGCGCGCCGCTCTTTGAGAGGGTTCTGCACAAGCTGCGGGCGGGCGAGATGCCCCCGGCCGGTCGGCCTCGGCCCGACGAGACGACCATGACCGGTTTGGTCCGTTGGCTCGAGGCGGAGCTGGATCGGGCGGCCACCGACCAACCCGATCCTGGGGCGCCGGCCATCCATCGTCTGAACAAGGCCGAGTATCGGAACGCCGTGCGGGATCTCCTGGGGCTCGATCTTGATCACGCCGAAGATCTGCCAGCGGACGATGCTGGTTATGGCTTCGACAATATTGGTGACGTGCTGACGGTTTCACCCCTGCACATCGAGAAATACCTGAGCACGGCGCGTCGAATCAGTCGTCTGGCGGTCGGAACCGAGACCCCTCGCGCCGTCGTGCAGCGGTTCGCCGCACCACGAGGGTCTGCGGAGGAGGACCTCGATGGTCTGCCTCCCAACGTTCGCGGGGGTGTCCTCTTTCACCAGGTATTTCCCTTTGACGCCGAATACAGACTCACCGTCAGGGTACGTGGCCGACGCGCGACTGGGATGCCCGCTCCGTGGCTCGATCTACGGGTGGATGGGGTCCGGGTTCATCTCTTTGAGGCTGATTTTGACGGTGAGGAGGCGAACCAAGGGACACGCAACTTCGAGATGTCGTTGACGTTGTCGGCGGGTCGGCATGAAGTCGCGGCCGGCTTTCTCACCGAATACGCGCGGAGCGAAGGCACCAGCGCGGGGCAGGTGAATCGGTTCTTTGTCGATTACGTGCTGGTCGGCGGTCCCTACAACCCGACCGGTCCAGGCGACACCGAGAGCCGTCGGCGCATTTTCCGCTGTCGTCCGGCCGTGGGAGACCCGGTGGCACCGTGTGCACGCGAGATTCTGACTCGATTGGCCAGACGAGCGTATCGGCGCCCGGTGGACCGCCAGGATATCGAGCCCCTGATGACGCTGTTCGAGCAGGGATATGTCGATGGGGGAAGCTTTGACCACGGCGTGGAGATGGCACTTAGCGGCCTGCTCGTCTCGCCGAGTTTCCTGTTTCGTGCGCCGTCGACACCGGAGGGGGTAGAACCCGGCTCGGTGTATCCGTTGACCGACATCGATCTGGCGTCCCGTCTTTCCTTCTTTCTCTGGAGCAGTCTGCCGGACGATGAGCTGTTGCGTCTGGCGGAGGAAGAGCGTCTCAGTGATCCGGCCATGCTCCGGGCACAGATCCTCCGGATGATGACCGACCGGCGGTCCGAGGCGTTGGTGGAGAATTTTGGTGGGCAATGGCTCCACCTCCGTAATGTCGCCGACTGGGTCCCGGATCCTCAGCGGTTCAAACACTTTGATGAGTCCATTCGGCGACGGTTTCAGCGTGAAACAGAGCTGTTCTTGCGACACCTCATCCGTGAGGACCGGAGTGTCCTCGAACTCATTGATGCCGACTACTCGTTTCTGGACGAGCGACTCGCGGAGTTCTATGACGTCGAGGGGGTGCGAGGTGGGTACTTCCGTCGCGTGTCGCTGCGGGGAACACCGCGTCGAGGCATCCTAACCCATGGTAGCGTCCTGATGGTGACCTCCTACCCGACCCGGACGTCGCCCGTGTTGCGGGGCAAGTGGGTGCTCGAGAATCTTCTGGGCGCGCCACCGCCACCGCCACCCGCGGATGTCCCGGCGTTGGCCGGTCGGGCTGAGTCTTCGGCAAGTGGTCTTCGCGACGCGTTGGAACAGCATCGGGCGAACCCCGCCTGTGCGGTGTGTCACGCCCGTTTGGATCCGTTGGGATTCGCCCTCGAGCGCTTTGATGCGGTCGGGGCGTATCGAGCGGAAGATGGCGGGGTGCCCGTGGAGGCGTCCGGTGCGTTGCCGGACGGCACCGTTGTGGATGGGGCCGCGGGTCTCAGAACCGTGCTCCATCATCGACGCCAAGAGTTTGTCGAGTCGTTGGCTGAGAAGCTCTTGACGTATGCCATCGGGCGGGGCGTGGAATCGTATGACCGCGCGGCTGTGCGCGAGATCCGCCGGCGGGTCGAGACGGATGAGTACCGATTCTCGGCCCTGGTGAGAGCCATCGTCGATAGCGTACCATTCCGCCTCAGGAGGGTTCCGGAGTCATGACCACCGGCCAGGGGTTGCCGAGACGTTTGTTCTTGCGGGGAATGGGGACGGCAGTGGCCGTGCCTATCCTTGATGCGATGACACCGGCGTTCGCGGCGCCGTCGGCGCCCATCGCGCGGGTCGCGTTCGTCTACACGGCGAATGGCGTCATCATGCGTGACTGGACACCCGAAGATGACGGTGTGGATTTTGCGTTTACACGAACGCTGCACCCGGTCGAGCCATTTCGTGACCAGCTTCTCGTGTTGACGGGGCTCGCCCATCGAAACGGCGAGGCGCTGGGGGATGGGCCCGGTGATCATGCCCGCGCCGGCGCCAGCTGGCTTACGGGGGTGCACCCCCGCAAGACGCAAGGAGCCGACATCCGGAACGGGATGTCGGTCGACCAGATGCTCGCTCAGGACATCGGTCGCAGCACGCCACTCCCGTCGTTGGAGCTCGGTCTTCAGGACGTTCGTCTCGTGGGAGGCTGTGACTCTGGCTACAGCTGTGCATACAGCAACACGATTTCGTGGAGCTCGCCGACCACACCGTTGCCTTACGAGAACAACCCACGGCGTGTCTTTGAACGACTCTTTGGGGATGGTGATACGACCGACCCCGCGGTTCGGGCCGTGCGCGCTCGGCAAGACCGGAGTCTGCTGGACTTCGTCGTCGACGATGCCCGCCGTCTTCATGTGAGACTGGGCGCAAGTGACCGGCGAAAGCTCAACGACTATCTCGACTCAGTCCGCGAAGTGGAGCGTCGGATTCAGAACACGGAGCAGCGTCAGCTCGACGAGATCGAGCTGCTTACCCTTGACCGTCCCGACGGCGTGCCGCCAACGTTCGAAGAGCACGTCTCGGTAATGTCCGATCTGATCACGCTGGCCTTTCAGGCGGACCTGACCCGGGTCGTGACCTTGATGTATAGCCGGGAGGGCGGGAACCGTACCTATCGGTCAATCGGGGTGCCGGATGCTCATCACGGCCTGTCACATCACCAGAACGATTCGGGTCGCATGGCTCGTCTTCAGTTGATCGATCGGCATCACGTCGCGATGCTCGCTGGATTCCTCGGCAAGCTACGCGAGACGCAGGATGAATACGGGGTGCTACTCGATAACTCGATGGTGGTCTATGGGAGCAGTCTCAGCGACTCGAATGCGCATACCCACGACAATCTCCCGACGCTGCTCGCGGGGGGGGCCAGTGGTGCGCTCCGCGGCGGACGTCATCTGCGTTTCGCCGATGGCACCCCGATGACTAACCTCTTCGTGACCCTGCTCGACAAGCTTGGCTCCCACCGCGATCAGGTCGGCGACAGCACCGGGCGCGTCGAGTATCTGAGCGACGTGTAACGGGTACTGATTAAGAGCTTGTCGGCGATCTTCCGTCTCGGTCCGGCGTCGCCCGGAGAGACTCAGCCTTGCGTCTCGGAATGCGCCGCGCCAGCTGAATGCGGATGGCGCCGAAGGGGACCGAGCGGCGCGGTGGGAGCATCAGGCCCAACTCGATGAGACACGAGCACGCGCCACGGATACGATGACGCCGCAGGCAAGGGTGACAGCCGCAACTGAGCTCGGGTCCAGGGAGAACTACTTTCTGGATCGGCAACAGTTGTCACACAAAGATGATTGTCTCGATATCAGATTTCGGGTCATTCGATACGAGTACTAGCCCGCTATGTCTCGAGGTGCCCCCGCGTCGGTGTTCCTGTTCGCGTTGACCATCCTGTCGGAGTCTTTATCCGTCGCTGCGTCTGAGCGTACGGTGCTCGTGCTCGCACCGGTGGTGTCCGACGATCGGATGGCGCCATTGGTAGAAGCAATCGCCTACTGGAACGACCGGCTCGAAGAGATCTCGGTGACCACCCGTTTGCTGGAACGGGGGGTCGAGGTGGCGTCACCGGTCGAGCGGGCACTGGAGAATTATGCTCGTCAGATCGCGCAACGCGCGACACGGCTGCCCGCGGGCGATGCCGAGCCACCGCCCCCCGCCGCCCTGACCAACCTCGACGCCGACGTGATCGTGCTGCTCTCTCGACAGGACATCCTGTCATTTACATGGCCGATGCCCAAGGTCGTTCCACCCCGGTATTTCATTGTGATCCGGGCCGTGCGGGGCCCGTATCGTCGCGACGCAATGGTAACAAAGCACGTCGTAGCCCATGAGCTCGGCCATGCGCTCGGTCTCGAACACAATGCCGAGCCGCACACACTCATGTGTGGGCCGTGCCAGCCCTTGATTTCGGAACCGGATCACACCGGGTTCCTGCCCCTGACGGAGACCGACCGTCTCCGGTTGGTCGAGCTGTACGGACACTGAGTGAGTCGTCGGTCGGGGTCGAGCTGGCCTGTTACGCAACCGGGCGATGCTCTAGAGGAGACTCAGTTGAGGGGAGCCATTCTTGGTTCCAAAGAAAACGGGGCGCGAGTATTCTCACGCCCCGTGACGTCTCGACCCGGCTTTCAGCCGTGAAGCCTGAACTGTACTTAGTTAACCGTGACCGTCACATCCAGCGGCGTGGTGATGATCGAGTCGTCAGCGTAGGCCCGTAGCACGTGCGTGCCGGGGTCGGTAAAGATGACCGTGGTTTGCACCTCTCCACCGCGTCCTCCCTCGACCGACTGGCTCATTGGGTCGAATGAGACAGAGCCGGGTCCACGGTAGTGAACCCAGGTTATACCCAGCCCGGTCTCACGTGCGGTGCGGGCGTCGACAACCGCCTGGTTGGTGGGATGACGACGGCTTTCTCGTATCCGTCGAGCCGCGATCTGTTGTGGGGTGTCTCCGCTGGTATCACGTGGGGGTGTGCTGCCGGGTATACCGTCGTCGCTGAGCACCGCCGTGATGGTCAGCGTATCCGGTCGAGTGACCGACATTTCCGTTCCACCCACGATGCTGATTACTGGGCGCTGGTTGTCGGCGGGAGCACCGCTCAACCCTCCACCGCGATTGGCTTTAATCACGCCATCGTCGATCTCCCAACTCGGGAGCAATGTCGCATAGGCCTGTTCGGTTTGACCATTGGAAGAGAGCGTCCAAACCAGATCCCTGTCCCCCCAATCCGCAGGGACCGACACCCTGAAGACGAATTGTTGGCGACGGGTGTAAAAACGCGAGGGTTGCCCACGGTCGGCCGGGCCTGGTTCAAAGAAATTGTTTAGCCCGACCGGGATCGAAGGCATCTCTTCGTAGTTGCGATTCATATACCCGAACACCATCGTGAACGAGCCGTCGGGGTTTCGCTCCCAGCCTTCGAAGACCGGAGCCACGGTCTGGCCCCGGTCATAACGAAGCTGGGCATCGGCCTCAAAAACGGTCACAAGGGTTAGCACCGCAACCAGTCCCCATGCCACCACCGCGAGCTTACGTGTCTTCATTGCCCTGCTTCGCCTACTTCTGCTTTCGTTTCGTATTAGTTGTTGTCCGTCTGCATCGCCTCACGATCGGCCACCGCGGCTTCGAACTCCTCATCATCAAGCTCGTAGTAGCTAGTCCACGTAAAGGACATATCGTCACTCGAGCGTTGTCCGAATCCAGCCCAGTTTCGTGGGTCAGGATTCCAACGATTGGCGACCGAGTTGTCGTGCCATGTGGTTGTGTGCAGCATCGTGCCCTTGGGCAGAAGTGGCTGTACCTCGTCCTCGTAGTTGTAGACGATGTGCCATCCGAAATCCCACGTCGCGCAGCTCAGCATTTCTGTCTGCCCTGTCGGTAAGATGGCTTCAATACACTGTCGCTTACCTCGGTTGTGCAGATGCGGCTGGAATCCGGTCAATCGCACATTGTTGGTGAACGGGTGATAGCTGTCGTGCCGGATCTCGTCGTCGCCCGCCGGGATGTCGAGATCGAAGTTTTGGGCCAGTCCGCGTGAGTAGAGCTCGTGTTTCGGTTCCTCGCCCTTCGGATAGAAGGTGAGACCGACACTAGTTCGATCGGTCACGTCCCGACCGATTGCGGCGTAGTGCATGTTGAATCTGATGACCGATCACGCCTTGACGAGGCGGCCCGTCCCTTCGGGGAACACGTCGCCGTTCTTGCCCTGAGCGTACTCATTGAGGAAGTCACCTTCATCCGAGTCCTCTGATTCTTGGAGCCGTGTCACGGCGTGATGGACCACCGGGAAGCCCTCGGCTGACGGTTTTGTTTCCACTGCTTTGATCCAGCGGTCTTCGGTTAACCCGGACTGTGAGAACAGGTCGCCCCACCAGTTGGCGCCTTCCGCCGGCACGGTAAAGGGTTCAGGGATCGGCACGACCCAGTCCGGTTCCCCGATATGCCAGATGTCACGTTGGGCGAACTCACGGGCCGCGGGCAGGTCTTCCGGATTACCCCGGGGGGCGCCCGCGTCAACCCAAGCCGCGAGCGTGTCGATTTGTTCGTCGCTCAGCGAGCGATCATACTTAAAACTTTGCACGCCGATGTTCTTGTCGATGTACCACGGGGGCATCGTTCGTGTGGTCACCTTGTCGCGGATGGAGCGAGCCCATGGCCGCGTTTCCTCGTAAGTCATCAACGACATCGGGGCGATCGCCCCCTCGCGATGACAGGTTTGACAGGAGTCCTGAAGAATCGGCATGACGTCTCGTGTGAACGTCACGTCGACGTCTTGTCCGAAGGCCGGCGCCGGCAAGCCGGCGGAAAGGGTCAACATGGTGAACGACGCGCACGCGACCGTACCAAGTGAACCGATGACGCGGACTACACGGCTTGCTTTCATTTCAGAACCTCCCATATGGGCATAATCATGCTCTTGGCGCTCCCAGCTTGTCAATGATGCCGTCACGCCAGCAGCTGAGACGTGGGGTAGAGCCAATAGAGAGTGGTGGTCCCGGGGCGCATATGTGCACCCGCGGACGAGCGGCCCCCGCTAACGATCGGAGCTGGGGTGTGGGGCACAGGTCCACTAGAAAAAGAAACTCACCGAGAGATATCCGGTGGTAGCCGCGAGTCCGAATTCTGAGGGTAGCGGGCGGGTCGTGGTGATCGCGTCATCGCCGAAACCAAAATAAACTCCGCCGGCGACCATGGTCGCATCCCCGGCGTTGTAGCTAACGCTGGGAGAGAGCAGGACACTGTTGTCATTAAGGTTCCACATCGTCAAGCCGACGAGACTCCACAGCGGGTGGACTTGATACGACGCTTGCGCCACCGCCTCGTCTCGCCCCAGGACCTGCAACTCGCCTCGCCGAAACTCTGGAGTCATGAGACGCGAGAGATAGGCCTCCGGGGTGGCGGCGGCGAGTCCGTCACGCTGATACTCGAACACGACAAAGAGATCCCGGCCCGCAATTTGGAAGATGCGGTCGAGGCCCAGCGCCCCCCGGCCTATTAGGCGGCCTCGCACATCCCGGACCACGGCTTCTATCCGCACGGCCCATGCTCCAATGCCGCCCGCAGAGCCAACCGCGACGGCGGGGTCGCCATATAGACTCCCTGCCCAGCCAGAGAACTCCCAATTGTGCCAGGTCGTCAACCCGCGAGCGAGCGCCGTCACCTCCTCGCCCTCGAGTGTCTCGGTGGCTCTCACTACGAGATCGATTGCACTCAGAGGCCCGGGGTACATCCGCAGCCGCGCCGCGTCGACCCCTCCGCGAAACTGACGGAACGGATCCGACGGGTTGAACGGCAGGAAGGGGTCGGCTGGAGTCAGAAACAGCGTGGTGCCCCAGGAGACGGCCTGACGCCCAACCGTCATGTCGACCGTTCTCGACGGGCTATAGGTGACATTGAGCCGGTCAAGACGATGACCCCACATCACGTGTTGTTCGTCAGGGTCGGTAAAGCTGCCCTCCAGAGGCAGCCACTCTCCACCACTAGGAACACCACCAAGCCCGAAGCCGTCCGGTGTCCGTTGTTGCCGGACGGTCAGCGTTTGTTCGTACGACGTCTCGAGCAAGAACGGTCCCCACGACGGGTTGAGGGTGAGGCGGAAGCGATTGAAGTCGCTGACGTTACTTGGGCTGAGCGGGGTGGCCTCGGTGAAAAGCGGGACGGTCTGGAGATAGCCACTGAGCCAGTTCGGCTGCGCGGCAGCGGGGGAGACCGAGAGGACGGTGCCTAGGCCGACGCACACCGCCCTGCTGAGCTGCTTCATTGTGTTTCGTCTGAGCTCACGGCGCCGTCCACCATGCTCACCAGACGACGGCAGCGGTTCATCACCCGCGCATCGTGGGTCGCGAACACGAAGGTCACTCCGAGGTCCCGATTCAGCTCATCCATGAGGTCCAATAGGGCATCACTGGACGCTGAGTCGAGATTGGCCGTGGGTTCATCAGCCAGCACCAGCGCCGGCCGGCTCGCTACAGCCCGGACCATCGCAACCCGCTGCTGCTGACCCCCGGATAGTTTTCCCGGACGCCGGTTCTCAAGCCCCTCCATCCCGGTCCGGGCGAACAATTCATCGACCCGGCTGGTCCGCTCAGCAGCTGACACCCCTTGGAGCAGCATCGGAAATTCGGCATTCTCCCGCGCCGTGAGCACCGGCAGCAGATTGTAGGCCTGGAAAATGAACCCGATCTGGTCCAACCGCAGCCGGGCCAGTGCGCGATTGGGTAACTCACTCAGTTCCTGATCACCCACCCACACCTGCCCGCGGGTCGGTCGGGTCAGCCCACCAATCACGTTCAGCAGGGTCGTCTTACCGGAGCCGGACGGTCCGGCCAGCGCCGTGAACTCACCGGGCTGAATCGTCAGGCTCACGTCACGAACGGCCTGCACCTCTTCTGCCTCTTGCTGA
This sequence comes from Acidobacteriota bacterium, assembly GCA_036336225.1. Taxonomy (GTDB): domain Bacteria; phylum Acidobacteriota; class Vicinamibacteria; order Vicinamibacterales; family UBA8438; genus JAJEEA01. The sequence continues at coordinate 15,165 of JAYZGM010000192.1, forward strand.
TAAATCTTGGACAAGTTTTCGGTCCGAACGGCTCGTCGCGTATCCTCTGGGGTCATGGTGTCCTATCGATCGAATTTCATGGACTCACAAACATCAATCCGGATCGCACGGATCGCCGGGTAGACGGACGCCAAGACCCCCAACAGCATGATCCAGCCGA
>JAYZGM010000193.1:0-5110 GCA_036336225.1 Acidobacteriota bacterium
CTTTCTGATCGGATCCTAAGCTTATTCGGACCTTTAGCTTATATCGAAAGCAGGACGGCTAGCCGAATATCCCGACCAGGGTGAGGAGGACACCACCGGCGATGACGGAACCGAGCTGACCGGCTGTATTGGCGCCCATGGCATGCATCAACACGTGATTGGTGAAGTCCTCTTCTTGGGCGACCCGTTGGACCAGTCGTCCACTCATGGGGAAGGCGCTGATGCCGGCGGCACCGACCAGCGGGTTGACCTTACCTCGGGTCACCGCAGCTAGAAGTTTTCCGAACAGGATACCGGCGATGGTATCCAGCGCAAAGGCGAAGAGACCGAGTCCGAGGATAAACAGGGTTTGGGACTGCAGGAATGTCTCGGCTTTCATCAGACTCCCGACCGTGAGCCCAAGAAAGATCGTTGACAGATTGGCCAGCTCGTTTGAGGCGGTGCTGGCCAACTGTGACACGACACCGGACTCTTTCAGGAGGCTCCCGAACATCAGGGTGGCCACCAGCGGGGCCGAGGCTGGCACCAGGATGCCTACGATGATGGTGACGACGATGGGGAAGGCGATAACCGCGCCGCGAGATACCGGGCGTGGCGCGTAATCCATGCGGATGCGCCGTTCCGCCTTGGTGGTGAAGAGCCGCATCAGCGGTGGTTGAATGATCGGCACGAGGCTCATATAGGAATAGGCCGTTACCGCGATGGGGGCGAGGAGCTCCGGCGCGAGCAACGAGGATACGTAGATGCTCGTCGGGCCATCGATTGCGCCGATTACGGCAATAGAGGCGGCCTGGTTGAGCGGAAAACCGACGACGGTCGCGAGAATCAGCGTGGCAAAGATACCGAGCTGCCCAGCCGCCCCGAGCAGCGCAAAGACGGGTTGGGATAGGAGGGGGCGAAAGTCCATCATCGCCCCGATCCCAATAAAGATGAACAGTGGAAAGAGCTCGGTCTCGATCCCGAACTCGATCAGCAGCTGGAGCATGCCCTCCGGCTGATTCATCGGTGAGTTCGGCAGGTTCCCCAGGAGGACCCCGAAGCCGATCGGCAGCAGTAATGTCGGTTCGTACTCTTTGGCGATAGCCAAGTAGATCAGCACGCCGCCGACGGCGAACATGAACAACGCTTCCAGGCCGATTGAGGGAATCATCGCGGCGACGGTGCGTCGTTAGGCCGAGACCATACGGACAGATTGGTGGCGTCGGGCACGGCTATCGAGGAGCAAAGGTCACCAATGGTTCACCTTGAGCCACCCGACTGCCCTGGGCAACATGCATGGTCTCGATGACACCATCGCGCGGGGAGCGGATCACGTTGAGCATCTTCATGGCTTCCAAGGTGAGAAGTTCATCTCCGCGTGCCACGGCCTGACCGGAGGCGACAGCAATAGAGGACACCACACCCGGAATCGGTGCGGTCAAGTTATCAGCGTCGCCGGCGGTTTCAGCTGGGGGCGGTGAGGCAACCGGTGCCGGTGGGGTCACGACCGTCACGGGACCGGCACCGCCCGGGGAGGAACCGGTTCCGGCGTGTTCGATCTTAACGGAGAAGGTTGTGCCCGCGAGGGTCGCACTGACCGGTCGGGCATGCGGGTCGTCAATCTCGACGTCGTAAGACCGGCCATCCACCGTGACTTGGTAGCGACTCACGACCGTGACCTCGTGCGAGCCGTTGCCTGGCTAAGACGTCTGGCGTGATGCATCTGACGCCAAGGTGACTCGCCAGGGCTGAGCACGATGGGCGCGCGTTGGGTGGTCGCACAGGCCACCGCCACCGCAATCGCTAGGGCTCGACGTCGGCGGTCACGCTCGGCTTCGGCCAACGCTTCGGCGGCCGGCTTTGTCGGGCTGGGTGCCGAGCCAGGGGCGATCTCTAGCAACCACTGTGTCGCTTGACCGGGCCATTGGGCGGTCAGCATGTACATCAAACCGATGAGTCCGGCGAGGGCGGCGAACAAGATGACGGTGCCGTAGGCGGAAATCTCCAGCACCGGCTCGAGTTGAGATGACATGTAAGAACGGTAGCCTACAACGGGATATTGCCGTGCTTTTTCGGTACCGGCGTCGTCTGTTTGTCCTTGAGGAAGTCCAGGGCTGCCGTCACCCGTGCCCGGGTCTCTCGTGGATAGATTACGTCGTCGATATGACCGGTCGACGCGGCCACGAACGGCGAATTGAACTTTTCCTTGAACTCGTCTTCCAGCCGGGCGCGTTCGGCGTCCCGTTTGGCAGGATCGGCGGCGGCCAGCTGTTTCGCATAGAGGATGCTCACCGCGCCTTTGGGACCCATGACCGCGATCTCCGCGCTCGGCCAGGCCAGACAGACATCGGTCCGAATCATCTTGCTGCTCATCACGATGTAGGCGCCACCGTAGGCCTTGCGTAGCACAACCGAGATCTTGGGTACGGTCGCTTCCGAGTAGGCGTAGACGATCTTCGCGCCGTGCCGGATGATGCCTTGGTGCTCCTGGCTGGTGCCCGGCAGGAAGCCCGGACAATCGATAAGCGTCACAATCGGGATGTTGAACGCGTCGGAAAACCGTATAAACCGGGCGATTTTGTCCGAGGCGTTGATGTCGAGCACGCCTGCTAGGTGGGCTGGCTGGTTCGCTATAAAGGCCACCACCCGTCCGCTGAGTCGAGCGAAGCCGACAACGGCGTTCTGGGCGTAGTCGGCGTGCACTTCAAGAAATGAATCCCGATCGGCGACGAGCCGGATCGCATCGCGAACGTCATACGACAACTCCGCGCTCTCGGGGATGAGGTGGTCCAGTTGCTCGATATCCGGGACGAGCTTGTCGTCAGCCGGGAGTGCCGGCGGGTCGTCAACGTTGTTCGACGGGAGATAGCTGAGCAGGTGTCGCGTGAGAGCAAACGCGCCGTTCTCATCATCGGCCACGAAGTGCGCGACCCCGGAGCCGGCGGCGTGGGTCGTGGCGCCACCCAAGGTCTCGACATCGACCTCCTCGCCGGTGACCGTACGGATAACATCGGGACCGGTGATGAACATGAAGCTGTTGCCCCGTGTCATCACGACGAAGTCGGTCAATCCCGGGGAGTAGACGGCGCCCCCAGCGCACGGTCCCAGCATGAGACTGATCTGCGGGACCACGCCACTGGCCTGTGTGTTTCGCCAGAATAGGTCGCCAAATCCGGCTAGACTCCAGACGCCTTCCTGGATCCGTGCCCCCACCGAATCGAGGAGGGCAATGATCGGGAGTCCAGCGCTCGTGGCGGATTCCAGCAGCCGACCGACCTTGAGCGCTTGAATCTCTGAGAACGATCCCCCGAGCACCGTGAAATCTTGCGCGAAAATGGCCACCCGCCGTCCGTCAATCCGGCCGAAGCCGGTCACCACGCCATCGCCGGCGTGATGGTGCTTCTCGAGCCCGAACCCAGAGTGGCGGTGTTCGACGTAGGGCGCAATCTCCTCAAACGAGTCCGCGTCGAGAATCCGCTTGATCCGTTCACGCGCGGTCAGCTTGCCACGTGCATGTTGGGCGTCGATCCGGTCTTGTCCGCCACCCCGCCGGGCCGCCGCACGCCGCTCGGACACGGGGTCTGGTCTGGCCTCAATGGGCGGGATGCTCGGTGCCTTGGTCGGATCGGTCCCGACCTCGGTCTCAGTCTCGACTGCATGACCGGACGATGCGCCAGGGGGCTTGTCGGGAAGGGGGGGCTCGGGTGAGGCGTGCGCACGCATGTCGCTGACAGGTGTCTCGCCTTCGGGCACGGGTTGATCCACGTCGGCGTCGGACGGCATCGCACGCCGTTCGGCCGCCTCGACGCCGTCGGGTGCGTCCGCTCTGGGATCACGATCCCGCTTACGTGATTGTCGCCGTCGTGTCCAAGCGCGTATCGCCGCCAACATCGTGCCGCCGGCTACTGTCGACCCTTCGGGGACGCCAACCAGCTTGAATGCGCCCTCCGCATTGGCCGTGGCGGCGTGCTCGGTGTCCCCAACCGCGGGGGCGCTCGATGGTGCTTTATCGCCTTGCGGCGTCTCGGCAGAAGTATTAGCCATAGTCGCTATCCAAATTATACCGCTAGCCCGAGGGCCAGTCGCTCCGTCGGACACGCTCGCGTCGCCCGCAGCGACTCCGCGAACGCCCTACAGTGCAATCCAGCGAGACCTCCACGACATCCCATCATGACATCATATGGCCCGATCGCCGAACTTCGAACACAGGCAAACTTCTCGCCTGCATGGCGGCCCGATCGTCCGAGAGTCACCAAAGGTGCGCACGGAGCGCGCATCCTACCACGGCCGTGCCGTATGTGGGAGGTCGTGACGGCGATGATCGCGACCATGCCACTACTCCTGTTGAGAGCTGGAACACTTTGGCGCCGACTATTTCCGTAGAGGGCGCCACCCACGAACACGAAAAGGACCCGCAATGCTCGCCACCGCGTAGAGACCTCCCGCCAGCCCTTGGGCGGTTTCCCTGCGCGTCAATCCACGTGGTCTTCGAGAGCACGGCACGGATCGAGGGCTATATCAGTCCGTTGCCCAGGGCCAGCAGGGCGATGGCGCCACAGATTTGGGCCGTCATCCGAGTGCCAAACAGCCAGAAGCTACCGGCCCGCATGATGCTCTCCCGGTGATCATGACTGGCTCGCTGGCGTTTTTGCTTACCCGGCTCAGCACTGGTTCCTGCACGATCACCATCACGAGACCCATGACCGGGAAGACGGTGCCGGTCTCGGCCAGTGACTCTCTCAGCTCGCCGACCGCGGACACCGGAGACACCACTTAAGGGAAGTTGCAGCCGAGCATGACCAGGAAGTACATCGTTAACATGGTTGGAATCTCCGGTCGTCGAAGCAGCTCTTTCGTCTCGTGCGCGTCTACCGGCCGATTCGACTCAACGCACCCTCCGTTTCTTTTCCACGCTGCCGTCACGACCGGTTGACACGTTTCGAGACCGGTCGTGACAATTCGCCAACGCATGGTGGGAACGGGATTCCGGATGCTGCTGGTCGAGATGACGCTGACCGATCTCGGCGTTCTGACGAAGCTCGTCGACGCACAGCCGACCGGGCAACCGGTGCCTCGTTCTGCTCGTCAGGCACCGCGCAATATGGTCTTCATCTTCACGGACGACCAGCGG
>JAYZGM010000194.1:0-11595 GCA_036336225.1 Acidobacteriota bacterium
TCGACACGGTTGGCAAGATGGTGCTGCCAAGCGCCAGGCTCGAGGCGGTGATGAAGTGGCGTCGGGAGATGGGGCGGTCATGTCAGCGTCGCTCCAACCGGCGGTTGAGGTGTCGAGTATGTGCCCTTGAGTCTATAGCAATCTCTAGCCGTTCGTGGTACGTGGGACGAACCACAAAAGTCACAATAAGAAATTTGTCTTTTTGAGGGGTGCCTTTTGATAATTAGTCTGTTCTACGGAACGGTCGAACCGTGAAAAATATGAACAGAAGTGGATAGTGTCGCTGGAGGTTCATCATTCGTCGGACGGACTGGACTGACGGCATAAAGATAAGAGTTCAGGGTGGATAGCAATGACTCCGGTGTGTTTGGTAGTGATGTCCTACAGTTCATTTCACCGGGATATTATTCCCTTAATTATTTCATGGAATCGTATCGCCAGAATGCGTTCTTTATGTGATGGCTAGCCAGGCAATATAGACGGAAGGGATCACACCCTGATCTCAGTTGGCCAGCGGCGTGGCCAATGGTAAGCCGCGGTTCACTTCATTGGTCATCTCGCGGGTGACTGCGGATAGGCGCTCCCTGCCCGTCACAACAAGTTTGTTAACTCAGGCTTCGTTTTGGGCGGGGTTTAGCAAAGTTCCATAATTATGATCGCATGATTGGAGCCTGTGGCATGATTCATGTCTGGCCCACGTGCGAATGCCTGTAAAGAATGGGGGTCGCAACGGTTACCGGTCTAATGCCATTAACGTTCGACGGACGAGAGGGTTTGATGTTCGGCTGTCTAAGCGGAAGAACGAGCGTAAACGGGTATGGAATAGACCGGTCGAGGTACGCACATGGCACTGGTCAGTTGAGCTGGCGTCATCGACGACCCGAAACGAACGGGCGAGGTGTCCGGGCTGATCGCGGACCCGTCTAACGCCACCGGCTGGTAAGGTATCGGGAAGAAGGAGAATCCCTAGCCGCCGAGACACCCGTCCCGCCGTAATCGAGCCGCGCTGCATTTCGTCTGGACGACGTGTCACTTGACCCGGCTAACGGTTCGCGGCTGAACGCGCCCGAAACTCCCACACCTCCGAGTCGCTGAAGATCCTCCGTCCCATGGAACAGGAGAGGTTGCGCGCAGCCGAGTGTTTTGCGAGATACGCTGACCGGTGCGTGAGCTTTGCCACTATTTCTTAGGTATCCTGATGCAATACCGTTGTCTTTGTCGTTCTTTTTCGTCCGACCATTTTTTCGAGTTCGGTGGACTTACGCTGTGGTTTCCACGAGGCCGTCGTCGATGAGGTGCAACGGGCGCGGCAAGATCCTTCTTCCCGCGACGGGGCTTCTCCTCATGGCCCTGGGCGCGTGTGTCGGTTGCTCGAGTTCAGGGGGGGGAGTTTGGCGATCCGCCACGTCAAAGCCGAGGAGAGGACCCGTCCGGGGGCGCGTATGTTGACGACACTGACTGCGTTGCGTGTCACCGGGATGAGTACGAGGCGTGGACCGGTTCCCATCACGACCTGGCCATGCAGGTCGCCAATCCCGAAACCGTACTCGGCGACTTCGATGACGCATCGTTTACGCATGAGGGCGTGACGTTCACCTTTTTCCAGCGGGACGACCGGTTCTTTGTCAACACTGAGGGACCGAACGGCGAGCCGGAGGACTTTGAGCTGACGTATACCTTGGGTGTCGAGCCGCTACAGCAGTATCTCTCTCCCTTTCCTGGGGGGCGACTACAGAGTCTGACCATCGCCTGGGACACCGAGCGGCGCGAGTGGTTTCATCTGTACCCCAACGAGTGGATCGAACCTAATGACCCGTTGCACTGGACCGGTCGCTATCAGAACTGGAACCTGCAGTGCGCCGCGTGTCACTCGACCGACTTGCGGAAAGATTACGACCCTGTCAGCGATAACTATCGGACGACGTGGGCGGAGCTCGACGTTGGGTGTCAGGCCTGTCATGGGCCGGGAGAAACCCACCTTGAGCGCGTTGCCGATGAAAACGTCGATGAGCCGGCCGATGGTTGGGGGTTGCCCACGCCGCTGGTGGATAACTAAGCCGTCGACGAGGTCAATATCTGTGCACCGTGTCATTCCCGACGAGAAACCGTGACTTCGGTGGCGACGCACGGCGGCGCGTTGCTTGACGATTTTCTCCCGTCCCGGCTAGGGGAGGGCTTGTACTACCCCGACGGGCAGATCCGGGACGAGGTCTATGTCTACGGGTCGTTTGTGCAGAGCAAGATGCACGCGGCAGGCGTGCGTTGCTCGAACTGTCATCAGCCCCATAGTCTCAACCTGCGTGCCGAGGGCAACGACGTCTGTACGCAGTGCCACCGTCCGACGGGCGTCGAGCGGTTTCCGTCGCTCGCTCCAGGAACGTACGACTCACCACAGCATCATCATCATGATGTCGGTTCCGCTGGCGCCCAGTGCGCGAGCTGTCACATGCCGGCCGAGACGTACATGGTGGTGGACCCGCGTCGGGACCACAGCTTCCGTGTGCCCCGCCCGGGCCTGTCCGGCACTCTGGGCACACCCAACGCGTGTATCCAGTGCCACGATGAACGTGACGACAGCTGGGCCGCGTCGGTAGTCGCGTCCTGGTCGGGTGATTCGAGCGCGCCGCACTACGCCGAAGTTATCGCAGCCGGTCGAGCCGGTGACCGGGCGGCTAGCGGCGCGTTGGCTGCCCTGGTAGCCGACATCTCAAGTCCGGCGATTGTGCGCGCCACTGCGCTGGAGCTGATGAGACAGTTCGGCGCCGTCGGCGTGGAGGCCGCCGGGGCGGCACTCGAGGACGACGATGCGTTGGTGCGGGTCACCGCCGTGGGTGGGCTCGAAGCGCTCGGACTCCCAGCCCGCCGTGTTTTCCTCGAGCCATTACTTACCGACCCCGTCCGAGCCGTGCGGGTCGAGGTGGCGCGTCTCCTGGCAGAGGATTGGGCCGGGGACCGGCGTTCGAACTCGCCGCTCGCGCGGGCTGCGGCAGAGTATCGCGACGCGCACGCATCGGTCGCCGACATGCCGGTCGCCCACCTGAACCTTGGCGTCGTCCGGCAGCGACAGGGGGATCGGCAGCAGGCGGAGGCGGAGTATCGGAAGGCGCTCGAGCTCGACGTCTGGTTCACACCGGCCCGATTCAACTTGGCCAACCTGCTCAACGCCCAACAACGTAACGCCGAGGCGGAAGCCGTCTTGATCGGGGGACTCGGGTATGCGCCGGAGGAGGGCGACCTGTATTACGCGCTTGGGTTGCTGCTGGCGGAAGAAGGGCGTCTTGACGAGTCGGTCGAACGCCTCGGCCAGGCGGCCGGTCTCACAAACCGCGCGCGCGTACCCTACAACTACGGTCTGGCGCTGCAACAGGTGGGACGCCTCGACGACGCCGAAGCGGCGTTACGGCAGGCGCGGTCACTGGACGAAGCCGACCCTGACATTGTGCTAGCGCTTGCTCGTCTCCTCATGGCCCGACAGCGCTGGGAGGAGGCGCGGGGCTTTGCCAGAGCGCTCGTCCGCTTGGTGCCCACGGCGCCTGGCCCCCAACGATTGCTCAACGAAATTCAGCTCATGCAACGACGGAGTGGACGATAGAGATCGTCCGTCGACCAGGTCGATTCCTTGCACTATCCTCCGCCAGGCTTCGGTCTCAGTCCGGCCGGGTGCCGAGCTCGATAAGCGTGGTCATTTCCGTGACGGTGATCGCCGTAAGGCACGGTGGTAGACGTTGTAAAATCTCGTGCGGTGCGGCCCGTGACGGCGCAGAGCGGAGCGTGGTGGCTACAGCATCATTGCGAAGCCGAGCAAGGCCTTCCGTCGCCGTTAAAGGCGGTGTCAACCTTAGCTCCTCCGGTGGGCTGGCCGTTAGGGTGGCTCTTCAATAATTCGAGCTGGCGAAGGAGCGTGATGGGTTGTACAGCACTGGACTCGGGATGGTCGTGCCATTACCGCTCGGCGGCGCGACTTGGACACCGATGCGCGCGCGTATCAGCACACGTGGCTGGACTGAGTGAAGTCTTGCAATGCGGCGCCGACGCCCATTCTCGGGGCTGCCGAGATTCGCATGCATTTTCGCGGTCTGCGGCGGGATTTCGTTAGAATTTCCAGCTTCCGAGGAGACCGGCGCGGTCGGGACTCACGACCGGCGCTATGGTGACTCCTTCGGGAAGCAGCGATCGTTCGGTGCCACGAATTGCGGTTCTTCCCGCGATATACCCCAGGGTGGCGCCGAACACGATATCGCTCGGAAAGTGCTTGCCTCGCTCCAAACGAGACAGGCCAACGAATGCGGCGGCAGCGTAGGCGGGAATGGCAACCCTATAGCCATAGTAGGACGCGGCCACGGTCGCCAGGGTGAGGGTCGTGGATGTATGCCCCGAGGGAAACGAATTGTCGTTCTCCCCGCTTGGTCTGGTACGGCTGATGGAGCCTTTCAGTACATATTTCAGTGTGCTGTCGAGGATCTGGGCCTGAGCCAAGGTGTAGGCGAATCCGCGAAACCGCCGGTTCTGTGTGTACTGGGCCGCGACCACGGACGTCAACACAGACGCAACGGTGGTCATTGGGTGACCGATGGCGTGTCCGGCATGCCCAACGGCTGCGGCTTCGCCAATGAGGTGGTCGCTGATCTCCATGTCGACCGGGTACACCGCCAGTGCCCCCGCCCCGCCGATGAGCACCGGCATCAGATTGTGACTCGAGAACAGCCCCTCTGTGACGTTCCACGCAAGGGTCCCGAAGAAGTTGGAAAATCGCACATCACGGGTGACAGCAACATCCGACTGGTGCGTACGGAGCACGAGCGGTGACGGCGGACCGTCCCTCAGCACCGTCCCATCAACAGGCGCCCTCGGTTGAGGGTCCGCGGCAGAGACCGCGACGCTTGTGTCGCTTACGTCCGGTGACGGCTGAGGGAGGGTGCAGAGCGCGGAACCGAGTAGACACGCCGTGACGATCATGACGGGTCCGGATGCAAGCGCTCGACGCCAACGATTGTGAGTTCCGTCCCGTTGCGTAGAAAGACGTCAATACCACTTGTCCAATTCGGTTGCCCCACGCAAAGCGAGCTCAAACGAAGGACAGAAAAGGCGCCCGGGCTGGCAGGGATGGGAACTACGGTTGCGCGTACGCGGGCTTGGCTGCCAAGAGGCGACCGAGTGTCGGAGACGTTATCGTAGGTGGACCAGCGATAGTGATATTCACATTCAACGTCCTCTGACAAGCCGGCCTCGACGCCAAGATTCTGGAAAAACACGTAGCGGGAGGGGCTGAGACCATCGATCATGAATCCGTCCAGGGGATTGATCTGTCCCAGATAGAAACTGACAATCTTGTCTCGTCGCTCGATGAGCGCATCCGCCACATGGGTCTCAGCCGCAGGGTCGTCGTATTGACCTGTTGCCACAATCGCCCGGATCCCTTCGTTGCTGAAACGCATCACCGTGCGCGTCGCCCAGAAGGCATCCTGTGGGGTCATCTTTTCGAACGCCGGGTTTGGGTAGTCCGGCCGCCAGGATTCTGGTCGGAAGTAGGCTGACTCGAACCGCCCCACAGAGGGATATTCCACATAGTCGACGTGACGCCATGGACGGTCCCACACGCCGAACGTTGCCGCCGACTTCAACGCCGGGGTGAATTCGATGTAGTACTCATTGCCGACTCGCCGGGCGTGTGGATGCGTCGCGCCGCTTCCCAGCGTGGATCCGAAGTCAATGAGGTGGTGCATGACGTAGCCACGCCCTTCGTCCTTGGTGTAATACATGTCGAGCGTGTTCACGCTGTCCGAGTCGTTGTGGTTCATCCAGGCGCAGAAGATCCGGAGGGACCGAAGCTCACGCCGGTCTTCGTGAGAGAAGATGTCGTTTGAATCGTCCGAGCGCACACCTTGAAAGTCGAACGGACCGATGGGGCGTCCCGGCAGTAGCTTGCTTGCGACGACCTGGACCGTGCCATCAGGGCGGACCGGCACGCCTTCGAGCAGGTCGTCCACGTAGCCTCGGCTCAGTCGATCGGTATGTCCGCTATCCCATAGGACCTCAGCGTCGGTGTCGACCTCGTATTCCGGTCTCCAGCGGACCAGGTAGTTCTCCGGCACGTGGTAGCCAAACGCGTGAAAGAACTTGGTGCCGACGATCTCCGCTGAAGTTGCCATCTGGGGCCAGTGGAGGGGATCGAATTTGATGAAATAGCGATCACCCCGACCGTCCTCGATCTGCAGACCGGGTGTCGCCCCTTGGGTCTTCGCGCCGACGACGAGCCAAGTGGTTGTCATGACCGGTCCATCGCCCTGATTCGGACCACGGGCGAGCTCGTGTATCGGCATCACGCGTCGACTCATTCGGTTAGTGAACCAGGAGGAATCGGGTACCTCATCAAGGGTGTTGAGGTTCTGCGCCTGGACGTGACCCGTGCGAGGCATGGTGAATGTCTTCTGCAGCAGATCGAGCGTCTTGCTCAGTGGTCGTTCCGTCGGTTCGGGGATAGATAACACCCGATCAGGATCGGCCCAAAGGGGGTCGTCTATTCGAAAGCGCGGTTGTTGTGCGCCAGCGGTGGCCACCGACAGAGACCACACCACAACGCACGCGAGACGAGCGAGCGCCAACTGCGTGAGGCGCGGCGGACGGTCAAAAGGCCGGGCCGAACGCCACAAATAATCGAGTGCCTTCATCGCCCTTCCCAATATCGAGACGAAACACGGTTCGCCGGAGGCTCTTGCCCCGGATTCCAAAGCCCACCGTGTGCCTGAGGTGGTCCAACCCGAAGGCGGACGGATCGTCAAAGACCTTGCCCGTATCATAGAAAATGGCGAGAGCAAGACCGGCGGTCGCTTCCCAACGATATTCTCCGGAAAGGAACAGCACGTTTTCGTCGCGAAACCGATAGTCTCGGAAGCCCCGAAGCGTGTCGTGCCCCCCCAACGTGTTCATCAGATAGAACGGCACCTGCGCGCCTGCATCGGCCCGATCGCGTGAGGCAAACACGCGAACCGCGATCACGCGTTGACGGGATCCGAGCGGCAAGAATCCGCGAGCATCGATTGAACACCGGTTAAACGAGTATTGACCACCGTCTCGGTCGGCGTGACGGGTTCCCTCGACCTCGAGCTCAAGCGCGGGTAGGTTGGGGTCTCCGGCCCAGGTGACATAGACCCCGGCCGCCGTACGCAGGAAGTTGGTCCCCTCTCCGAGTCCCGGTGCCTCGTCAGGGGTGAAGAGCATCTCCGTGTCTGGAAATCGGTTGCTCCCGCCGGAGTCCGTGTCGAGTCGCAGCCAGCCCCCACGGGCGGTGAGGGCCAGCCAGCGAAAGGGCTGATAGCCGGTCACGAGGTCTACCTCACCGTCGTCGATGGAGTATCGGCTCCGATCGGCATTACTGGAGCCGGGGCCCAGTCCGAAAAACTCCTCTTTCGAGAAACGACGGTAATGAGCATCCAGGTAGAGCAGTGTGTCAAGTGGAGCAACCGAGCGATTGTCGAACCCGAACGGCGCTCCCAAAAAGCCGGTTCCTTCAAACGGATAGGGGATCGGATTGTCGAACACCCCCAACTGAAGCGCGTAGGCCTGATACGAGCGGATGGAATACGCCGCGGCCGTTCGCAGTGTCAGTGGTGTGGACCCTAGCCGTGGCCGTTCGTATTGAATCGTTGGAGTGGCACCAGATGACGGGCTGATCTTCCCGAAGCCGAATCTGAAGTCACCAGCCTGCATGGTGACAAGCTGGTCGAATCCGTCGTTTTCAAATGTTGTGAGTATGCGAATGAATGCGCTGTCTGGAGCCGGTTCGACCTCGGCGAGCCGGGCGCGTCGTTGGGCCAGCAGCTCTTCGGCTCGCGTCCCATCGGACTCATCCCGGCTAGCCCAGCTCCATGGAGCGAGTGCCAGACATAACACGAAGACCGAGACGGGTACGACGCGGTGTTGCATGATTAGGACGAGTACGGGCGCGAGCAGAGGCGCTCAGTGGCTAGTGGAACCCCACGCTGCTCGGTCAGTGTAACAGCATCTACGTGACACAGCGAAGCGGGCGGAACGCTGGGTCAGAATGTCCACCCGAACCGGCCGAAGAAACGCTCGCCCGTCCCGAGACGCTCCTTCAAAGCGTGCTGGACTGGTCACCCTTTGCACCTGGTTTCGCTCGATCAGGACCGTCCCCGGCGAGTCGGTCGATACGCGAAGCCGTCCGCGAACGCGCTCTTTGATCTCAGCGGTCAGACGGTCGGCGTTGCTCGTTGTGATGACGTCAGTGGCGAGAGGGGCAAGCGCAGCCAGCTGGTTGCGATGTTAGGGGTGACATCGATCGAGGCGCGGGAGGTGTTGTTGGGGTATTCGTGTTTCAATGGCGATCCCGTCGGTGGTCGTCCTCAACGGGGGGCGATGGCCGTACCGGCCCGTGCCGAACCGGGAGACATCAGTGTGTCACAGGGATTATGGCTCGAGTTGGGCGGCGTCCGCGTTATCTCAACCTTCGGTGGAATTTATCGGATGCGGTAACGCTCCCGACTGCGACGGTGGACTTCGAGCGCGACCTCAGGGTGCCGAGGACGGCGACCAAGGGGTACGTGTCTCACACTCTTGTATCGAGATTCGTTCGACGTGGGATCCGGCGAGCGGTGTTGGGTAATGCTGGTTGACGGTGGGTACGCCCGTCGCATCGCCGTCACACTCGACGGGGTTGAATCAGGAGCGGCAGAGGCAGGCGCACCCGTCACCGGGCATCCATGGGTGCGGTTGTGGATGGGAGCCCATTACACGTGTACGCGGTTCCGCGAAGACCACCCCAAGGGATTCGCCGGAATGGGCGGGAGGTATGAGTACGAGGACGTTCAGCTCCTCGCGACTCTGGTGATGTGAACACCGCTCGCACTCGTCTCCGACACGCCTCATCTACGGCGCCACACACCGAAAGCTCTGCTCGTCGTTCACATCCCCCACGCCGTCATATTTCGCCACTTGCGGGTATGGGCAGACCGGCCGAGAGATCGTCGGGGTTCCCAGCGCGTCGAGTTTCGAGGCGACCAATCGCTCCGGCGCTTGCCCGTCTTCGACCCATGCCCGGATGGCGCCCACCCAATCGACCCGATCGGGACCCGGACCCCCGGCGCAGTGGAGCACCCCGGGCAGCATGTAGAGTCGAGCGTAGCCCCGGGCGGTCGGGTCCCCCGCCTCGAGCTGCTCGTAGTAGTCGATGGTTCCGAGGGGCGCGAGCGCCAAGTCTGACCAGCCAGTCCAGTAGATGATCTTGCCGTCACGATCCCGGAAGGCACTGAGGTCAGTGCTTGTGGCGTTGAGCACGGAGGCCGTCGGGGCTGTGTCTTCGGCCCAGGTTGAGAAGTCATACTCCGTGTAGTCCCACTCTGGATCACTGAACACGAAATATTTGAAGAGCTCGGTTCCGAATCCATACTGCGCGTTCGGAACACCGGCCGCACGGCGCTGTTCTGAGGCGACCACCCACGAGTCCCATCCGCCGCGGTCGTTCTCGCCACCGTAGTTGAACCCGTAGTAGATCGGTGCCCCGTTTGAGGTTGGACCGTCATACACGCCCTTGATCGCCGCAAGCTGGTCGGTGGTGACACATCCCGATACGGGCACGTCGTTGTCGCAGCGGGGGAGGTCCTCTGGCTTGAATCCGCACCGTCGGGGGTCAGTCATGGAACCGTCCACCACCCCGTCGTCATCGTCACAGGCCGTCAGGATACTGGACCCGAGGAGCTCAAGCGTGTCCGGCGTGAGCACGGGGGTGTCCAGGTTCCCCGTAGGATAGATTGACTGCTGGTTTTGCACGAATCCGGCCGTGATTCCGGTCCAATGGTAGGCGGGTGCCGCCGCCACGATCCCATCGAAGTCCTCAGGGTACCGTTGTGACTCCATCATCGCTTGCCCACCGCCACGGGAGCACCCGACAAAGTAGGAGTAGTCGGGTCCGCGGTCATAGTAGTGGCCGATGATCGATTTTGCCGCCTCGGCCGTGAGGTGCACAGCCCGGTGCCCAAAGTTCTCTTGCCGCTCTGGACGGTTTAGGGCCCACGACGCTTGAATACCATTGCCGACATGCCCGGTATCGGTGCCCACCGTCGCGTATCCGCGCTCGAGCGGGCCGCCGCCATGAGCATAGAGGCCACGCGCTTGGTTCTGCACGCTCCCGACGAATCCGCCGCCGCCACCCATGAGAAACCGTCCGTTCCACTCGCCGGGCTCCGGGAGCAGTAGCTCGAAGTTGATCTCCGTCTCGATGACACCCGCCACCCGGCAATGGGCCGGGACCTCGCCGCTGGCACCCACCGACTCCGCGACATCGATGGTCATATTGATCAGCTCGCGTGTGCCGAGGTCCGCGCAAGAGTCCGCTCGTGCCGTTACGGCGCTGGAACAGGCAAGGACACCGGCAAGCGTGCCGGCGGTGAGCGCAGATACGAGGGTGCGGGTGCGAGACGTCATGGCATTCTCCTCGGGGCGATGTTCACGACAGTCTGTACCCTACAACGAAGTTGCACTCCGTGGCAGTTCGTGTGGAGTGCACACGAACTTGGTCATGGCGGCCGGGCGACTCTACGCGCACGGCCGGCAAGCGTGTTCCCTGAGCGAGCGCGGCATCCGGCGACCTGATCCCGTGGTGAAGAATGGCGTGCCTCCGCTGCCCGACAGGCCTGGCACCCGGCCCGGCACTCGCGCGACGGCGCGATGAGTCGTGAGGTGGGCTCGTGATGGGACGGCTGGATGGCAATGTGCTCGCGGCGCGGTCCGGCCCGAGTCACGTTTAATACCAGACGGCCACGATTGGTTCGTCGCCAGCCGCGACGCGAGTTGGATCACATGTCCGCTGACGGAAAGCGGTCTCATCAGGAACCTGTCCAGTCCACGATTTCCAGGACGTTGAACTAGCATACGTGACGCGCCTCGTCGCCTGAACGCCTTCCGTGACAGTGATTGCCCCCGATTTTGAAAGCATCCCCTCTCCATGTTGGATGGGCGGTCAGTTAGGATGGACCGTATCGGGACGGCCGAAAGGTGACCGATGTGTATCTGCTGGCCCTGGTGGTGGCGTGTAGCAGGCATGTAATCACGTTCGACGGCGCCGTGTCCCACGCCCCCATGCTTCGCGCCAGGCTGTGTCATCTTCTTGTGCTTGGCGTGGCCGAGACGACACACTAGGGGCTGCTACCAATAAGCGCCATCGTCGATTTCACAAGGAGAGCATCACATGTTTACGTCGTTGAGCGTCGTGGCCACCCTGAGCGTCATGGCGGTTATGGCCCCGGCAACCGTGGCGGCCCAGGATGAAGCACCCCGTACTGCGTGGGGAAAACCGGATCTCCAGGGCGTGTGGGACTTCCGCACGATCACCCCGATGCAGCGCCCCGAACGCTATGGCGACAAGGCGTTCCTGACGGCCGAGGAGGCGGCTCAGCTGGATCGAGCGGAGGCAGAGCGTCAGCGCGTCCTCTGGGAGGCGCCGCCGGAGCGGACCGAGGTGGGAGCCAACGTTGATCGGCGGTCGGAGGTAGGTGAGACCCGTGGCGCTCCAGGTTCGTATAATCAGTTCTGGATCGACGTGGGCACCAACACCGTAGAGACCCGCCGTACATCGCTGATCAC
>JAYZGM010000195.1:0-6419 GCA_036336225.1 Acidobacteriota bacterium
GATTGCTCTTTTGCACACAGTCGAAATCGATCCTTCAGGAATCGACACACCGATGAGTCACAGGACGGCTCGACGGGAGAGACCACGGCTGCCAACTGGAACCGGCCATGAAGGCCGTCTATCGCTTGCCTCCGACGGACGGGCCCGGTCGGCCCCTGCTCCGTCCGGCCAGGATGGCCACATCGGGCCCCGCCGGACACGTCCCGAAGCGTAGGACAGTGAAAGTTGGTTGCCGGCGAACTGTGCTTGCCGACTGGGTCAAGCTGTCGGACACCGAAAAGTTCTGGCGTTCGACACCATACCGGCGGTCGGAGCGGCGTTGTGGCACAACACCCGAACGGTGCCGACGGAGGACGTGGATCTGTTGGTGAGATGCGAATCAGGCGATCGTGACGGCCGAACGGGGTCGGGTCTCCGGGTCACGATTCGAGGAAGCGGATGATCCATCGACGAGCAACATCGGTGTCACTCGAAGAGCGTTACGACGAAGTCCGGCAGCTCTTAGAGCTCGGCAGGGAGAAGAAGTACCTCCTCTATGACGAGGTGAATGAACTGCTCCCGGCCGAGCTCAGCACATCCGACGAGTTGGACGAGCTGTTCACCGCGTTCACCAACGCCGGCATCGAGGTCGTCCCGTCGGAACAGGCGTATCGCGCGCATACGGCGCCCGACCGACACGGCGAAGGATTGGATGTTGTCGAACTGGATCTGACGCCGAGCGCGCTCGAGAGAACCACCGACCCGGTTCGGATCTATCTCCGCGAGATGGGGACGGTCCCCCTCTTGACCCGTGAGGGTGAGGTGGAGATCGCCAAGCGGCTCGAGCGAGGAAAGTTGTCGGTCGTCAAGGCGGTCTCGCGGACGCTGTCCACCGCCACGGCGGTCGTCCGGATGGGCGAACAGCTGACGAGCGGCGCCCGCAAGGTCGACGACGTCGTGGTCTTTTCCGATGACGAGCTCACCGAACAGGGAATCGCTCACCTCGGCGGTGAGGTGGTGGCACAGATCGAGACGATCCGGAAGAGCCGGCGTGATGTGCTTCGTCGCGAGAAAAGGGTCGGCATCATTCCCAGGCGGGAGAAGATACGTTATCGACGGAACTACCGCAATCTGCTCCGGGCCAGGGTCACACTGTCTCGGCTGATCCGTGACATCGACTTCACCCCGTCGGTGAAGGGGCGTCTGACCGACGACGTCAAGGAGCTCGTCGAGGGCGTGTTGGGGATCAAACGCGAGATCGACGCCCTCGACCGCCGGTTGAAGGCCAAGACACGTCGGCGGGCCACGGATGAGGAGAAGCGGAGCCTCACGCAGCGGCAGCGCGAGCTGCGAGCGCAGCTTCGGAGTCGAACTAACGAACTGGAACAGCCGATGGCGGCGCTGGAGCGGACGTTCCAGGCCATCCTGCGTGGTGAGCGGCGGGCCGATCTGGCCAAGCAGGAGCTGGTGAAGGCGAACCTCCGTCTCGTGGTGTCGAACGCGAAGAAGTACACCCACCGCGGGCTTCAGTTCCTCGATCTAATTCAGGAGGGAAACATCGGGTTGATGAAGGCGGTCGACAAGTTCGAGTATCGCCGCGGCTACAAGTTTTCGACCTACGCCACGTGGTGGATCCGCCAGGCGATCACCCGAGCCATTGCCGACCAGGGGCGGACGATCCGCATCCCGGTCCATATGATCGAGACGATCAACAAGGTGGTCCGCACCTCGCGCGCGCTCGTGCAAGAGCTGGGTCGCGAACCAACGTCGGAGGACATCGCGCGCCGGATGGATATTCCGGTGGCCAACGTGCGTCGGGTGCTCAAGATGTCCCAGGAGCCGATCTCTCTCGAAACGCCGATTGGGGTGGACGAGGACAGCCATCTTGGCGATTTCATCGCGGACCAACAGGTGGTCTCTCCGGCCGAGACCATGATCAAACGCGATCTCGCCGAACAGGCCGAGAACATTTTGCGGACCCTGACGCCGCGCGAAGCGAAAATCATCAGGATGCGGTTCGGTCTGGGTGGCGCCGGCGAACACACTCTAGAAGAGGTTGGGCGGCCTTTCTCGGTCACCCGCGAGCGGATACGCCAGATCGAGGCGAAGGCACTTCGCAAATTGCGGCATCCCTCGCGGAGCCGGCGCCTGCGGGTATTGCTCGAGGGCACGTAGCGGGCGGCGTGTCACAACTCGGGGTGTGACGAGTAGGGGCAGGGATGGGACATGAAGCCGTTGCGTGTAGGCGCACGGTCTATTGGTCGCGTGGGCTGCGGTCCAGCTCGCCGTCGTCGGTTCAATCTCCGGGCACCTCGTCGAGTCGGAGATGAGGTAATGAAGAGTGCCCTGACGAAACCGCTCACCGCCCGGAATTAGATAGACCCACAAACCACGAGCCCCGATGAGGTCACCCACTGACGGGCCGAGCTGTCTCTACGGACACTTGCAGTTTCCCACGAGAGTTCTTGCCATCTACGACACGATCCGCTCGATGGCTCGGCCGTGTCCACGAACTCACCGGCGCCGATGGTCAGCGGCTTGCGCCCCTGGCGACTGGCCGACGTGACGACAGGACAGGTGCCGGAGGCGAGGGTGGGAAGGATAGTCATTTAGTTGTTTCTCTGATGACAAATTGTGGATCTATAAGGGTCGAGCAGGCATACGGCTTTTCCATAGAGTGGAGGTCGAGTGAGAAGACGGGTAAGAAGCAGAGAGAAATTCTCTCCCTCAATGACGGAGCTCGCATTATTAGTCTCGATGATGACATCACTCTTAAAGATGGCCGCGTGGGGAAAGTTTTGGAATTTGTGTGGCCCTACACGGAAGGGAGAACGACAGATGTCATACATGTTCATCTCGGGCGGTCGCATGGTTTTGGCTGGGTAAAGCATGAGGAGCTGAAATAGTTGAGGATAAGTTAGGTCGATCTCGTATTCACTGCAGGCGAATGGGGTGCTTACTCGAGTCGGCGTGCCGATCTTCAGGCGCCGGTCGACCCAGATGAACCCGATTGTTCGGGCGTGTCTTGAGCCCTTGCCCATAGACGCCTGGTGGCCTGATGAGGCGCTCAAGCGCCCGAGTAGTTCTCCTGGGCAGCGGTGGCGGTCGGGGGAACTCCCACGAAGCGTCCCAGGACGATCACGCCGTTCGTGACTGTTCTCGTATTTCGAGCGGAGCGGCGGCTGAGGACACTTCCCGTCCACAGCCGAGATGAGACCTCAAGGACTACGAAGAGCGAGCGGGTATTGTTCGAACGTGCAGAGTTCATCGGGCTGCAGCTCCAGGATGTCGCAGTCCCGTACCCTCTGCAGGTTGAAGCGTCCGTCCTCGGTCGTGGCCCGTGCGAGCCACCGTACGATGGAGTTGCGGGAATGTCTCTTAACCCGGGCGGTCGCAGAAATACGACGCGCGGAGGTGCGATCTGGTCGAACTCCTGTCGGGTGCAGCGCAGCACAGCCGGGGTGGGCGGTCCCCGTGTAGGGCTGAGTGTGCTCCCGCAGACGGGGCAGCGACCCGTTGTTGTCGGCCGGGCGTCACGGTAAACGAGTCGAGGGCCACGATGTTACGGCCTGGTTTCCCACGGTCGTCGCATCCGGCCTTGGCGCGTTCATCGCCCCAGTGCACCGTTGCGGTCAACCCATGTGTGTCAGCGACTTCGAAGGGAAGTTGAGCTTGTAACCGGGACCGGCGGATACCCGCCAGCATCCAAGAGCCACGCTGGTCGGTCATGTGCGCCGGCCATGAACCGCACGAGCGCCAGCGCGTCCTCGAGACGAGCACAGGTGCTCTGCTTCTCGTCTTGTACAGAGATCTCCCACCGCTGCTGCAGGCACGATCTCTCGGCATACGACATCAAAGTTTTCGTCTAGCTGTGGCATTGCCCACATGTTATGCAATCTAAGTGCCTCCTCGTTCATCTGATCATCGTCGACCGAGGCGGTCGGTCGTGCCTTTTTGGGACAAAAAAAGGCACACCAGTTGCAAAATTGAAAAACACTGAGAGAGGCGCGAATTCTGCAATTAGGTCACAGTGTTGGCGAGAGCGGTCGGTCGTGCGGCGGACGGTATTCCAGAGTTGCGATGGTTCTCGCGGCCCAGAGAGGGGCTTGATGACAACTCATGGCCAGGCGCCCCCCTGGTCGCCCGGGTATGCGTACGAGATGTTTCTGGCGGGGCCGCCCTCTGCGGAGTCGGGGTCCAGTGTTCTGGGTCGTCCTCGGCCAGCGAACAAGGCGACATTGGACCTGCCGCCTGCTGGACGATTCGGGGGAGATGCCACCAGAACGGCTCCCCGCTAGGGACCGGCCCATTCGACTTTCGCGTATTCCGCGCTGAGTCCGGTGAGGTCCCAGTTGCGACCCCAGTCACGGAATCGGCTACGGGTTCCGGCGCAGACGACGATATCCGGTGCGATCCAATAGGCGGAGTTGGTGACTTTGGTGAGTCCGTGACCACCCGCGCCGGCAATGGGCTCGACGGTGCCATCGATGATCTTCGGCACCTGCACACTCCAGCCCTTACCCTTCTTGTTAAAGCTGATGGGGACCGTCTTTGCACCGAGAAACTCCGCGACCACGATTCTGAACCACGACGTCGTGCCCCCGGCCTTGCCGGTCATGATCTCGGTGAGTGCAGCCGCTGCCGCTGGTGTTGCCCGGTCATCCACATAGAGCGCCAGCGTCCAGCTGCCATGTGCCAGGGGTCCCGGGATGTCCATGAGCATCGCGACGTTCAGCCCGTCGAGTGTCTCGTGACCGGCGTGCCCCTCGTCGATATGGAGCGCCCACCACGTGTGACAGGCTCCACGAGATGGCTCGGACTTGCCCAGCGAGATGACACACGGGCAGAACACATCACAGTTACAGCTGAGCACGATCTCGCCGCTGATTTTCCACGGAAACGCCATATGCCTTCGTTACACGCCGTGCGACACGACGTAGATTCCCCACCCGATCATTACGGCGCCAGCGAGTTTACCTAAACGAACGCCGGACGGCACGGCCTTCTCGACAAGCACGAGTATGCTCAATCCGGCGAGCCAGTAGATGTTCATCACACCCGCAAAGAACATGAGCCCCATGAGGGCCCAGCAGCAACCCAAACAGAACACTCCGTGCTCAAGTCCCATCTTGAAGGCACCCGCCGTGCCTTCCCGCCATGACGTTATGAAAAAGAGGAACGGCGAGCGACAGTGCGTCAGGCATGCCGACTTCAACGACGTCCACTGGAACACACCTGCCACCACCAACAGTCCGCCACCAAACGGGGCGCTGGTGCTCGCACCGACAGCCGAGATAAGGGCCGCCCGGTGCAGGCTCCACTGCGCGACAGTTGCCGCGGCGCTGAACATGGTCCAGACAACGACGTACCCGACCACGAAAGCGGTGACCGCTCCGAGAGGGCGCTGTCCGGTGTCCTGTTTCCGATGGAGGGCTGCATAGGCCAGCACGACGGGCGATGCCGAGGGCACCATCATGGCCACCATCATGACCGACCACATGATGAAGACGACGGCGAAGACTCGCGTGTCCCACGCGCCCGCGTGTGGCAGATGGGTCTCAGTCCAGTGCATGCCGGTGGCTTCGGAGATGGAATACGCCCACGCCAGCCCAGAGACCCCCGCGAGCCCTCCGAGCACAACGGTGCGGTCCTGAGCGAGAACGGACTCGAGTGGAGCGGCGTGCGTGTCTCGCGCGGATGTCATGGGCCGTTGGCTCTGTAGTCGCAGATTGTTTCGTGCGCGTGTTTCACCTGTCGATGCGAGGCGACAAGGCCGCATAGAGGCAGGCTCTGCCTGTGCGGAGTCTTCGCGATTTGCGACGTCGTCATAGACGAGGTGCACGTGATGAGGGAGGCGGTGCTATCTGGCGATGTGGATTTCCAATGCGGGTCCGGGGACCCTTGCTGGGCAGCTGTTTGCTCTGCGCTGAGGGTAATTTGTAACCTCGACGCTTCGTCAGAACGCGATGGAGCTCCTGATCGTGTCCGCGGTGTCCTTGGGCGTCGGGTAAGACCAGGCCGCGTCCTCGTTCCTTCGCTGCCGAACTCGAGGGTGTGATACGCCAAGTGGTTCTTCCACAGACACATCGTCGTGGTCTGGTTGTCAGTGAAGTGCTGGCGGTGGACTGCGTCAGGGGTAAGTAATGATTGCCCTCGACGACCAGAATGGCCTCATTAGGGGCAACGGTCGTCTCATTCCACGCCACTTTCATGACTCGGTGTCCTTCTCCGAACTGACCGCTCTCATAGTACCACTGCTGGCGCGCGCGCTTGACCTGCTCGGTCCGACGCACGATGAGACTCAAAGCGACAGTTGCAAGGTCTAAAGGTCCAAGGGAAGAGTCTCGACTGGGACGATGCCTCGGACAGGCCCGAGGCGAGCGCCTTGCGATCCGCCGCAAGCTGTCGGCTAGTCTCCGACGGTGCAACGACGCCCCACT
>JAYZGM010000196.1:0-12879 GCA_036336225.1 Acidobacteriota bacterium
GTGGGGACAACCGTGCGTCGGGTGATACTCGACAAGCAGGTGCGGGTGCTCGATGGCGCGTCTATCGGTCTCGATGCCACACGCGACGCCGATCGGTTCACGGTGTCGCCTGAGGGGATCGTCGTGGTCGGCAAAGGTGACGTCGTCGAGTGAGAACCTCACGGACTCGCTCAGCGTTCAGCGGTCGCCCTCGGTACTCCGAGAATGTACCCGATACCCTCCCCGACACTCCAGCTTAGCTGGAGCACTGCGAACAGCGGGAGCGACCGCAGGAACGGGGCAAGCCGACGACGTCGAGCCCAGGCCGTGCGGGTGGCCCGTGCGACGAGCACGACCGGCAGAATGGGGTCATGAGCGCGCGGAGCACTCTCGTGCCCACCGAGAGCTCGCTGTTTCGGGTACCTGCATAGGACCGTCCCCAGACAAATCGCTCGGCCAGGGCCATCGTGCCGACCATGCTGTTTGGTGGGCTGTCATACCCCCGTTTTGTCTACGTGAACCTCTGTGTGGTTCTGTTGACGTGCGTCCTGCTCAGGGGGGGGAAGAGTGTCTCTTCGCTGTGAAGGGCACAGCTCGTTCGGGATGAGACGTACTCTTGGTTCGGGGCGACTTGCCGTTCGCCGTTCAAGGTGTGAGCTCTTCGCGATCAAGCTGCCAGCCGACCGTGAGGTTGCCCGCATCTAGGATCCGAACACGAAGAGCACGGGGCCCCGAACGAAGAGTCCCCCGGTCACCGATATTCACTGTCGATCCGTTTGATCCCGTATGCTATTCACTGTCACATGATCAATCTTGCTTGCCGCTCCGCCGCGCTTTTTCTCGCCATGACGCTGCTGGTGCTGCCAGTTCATGCGGTGCAGGACGCTGACGACACGGTCGAGCTGCGTACCGTGGTGGGGTGTCTGACCGCGGCGGGCGACGGGTGGACGCTTGACAACGCGACTGTAGGGGGGTTGACGGAGCAGGCGTTCACGACCCAGGATGAGCTTGATCTGTCGCGCGAGCACCCGCTCGGGTCATTGACCTACAGTCTGCTTGGTGTCGGTGAGTTCGGAATCGAAGAGCGCGTCGGTCACAAGGTCCAAGTCAAGGGACTTCGGCTGGTCCGCGATGGTGAGCTTCGGATTAACGTCACGTCGCTCCAATCGTTGGCTCCAGACTGTCCGTGAGCGATATGCGTTGTTCATTCGGGGCGACCTGACGCTGATCAATCGGGTTGAGAAGCACTCTTCGTTCGGGCCCCCTGACGTCTTCCGTTCGGGGAGAGAGGGCGTAGATCTGTCTGGTTAGTCCCCACCGCGCGAGGGTGAAAAGCTCTCCCCGTTCGGGGTATGCTGTCCAATCCGGGCTGGCAATTTCCTCGTGCGGCGTGGGGTTCTTGAACCCGATAGCGAGGCTGAGCTCGTTTTTTTGTTGAGTCTTTCACGCGGGGACGCGGGCCCTTCACCGTGCTCGCCTCCGGGGTCGATATGACTTGGTCCGGCAAGTTGAGCCTGACCGAGGATCCCAGGAATCGCACGAAGCGTTGTTTGTGACTCACGAACGAAGAGCGCATGGTCCCGTGACCGGAGCGGGTGTTCGCTGCGAACAAAGTGCCTTTCAAGTTCAAGACGAGGTGATGTCATGCGGCACTCGCTGCTCCTGTTCGTAGCGACAAGCGTCATCCTTGGAGCGGTCACGCCGGCGTTGGCGCAGCGGTCTCAACCGGGTGCGACCCAGGGTGGTCCTACCACGGGTGAGGAGATGATGCCGCCGTTCGACCCGCGGTATTTTCTCGGGCGGTGGGAGATCGAGTGGACACCGTTGGACACACCGCTCTTGCCGGGTGGGAAGTACACCGGCACCGAACGTATCCATCACATCCAGGACGGGCGATATCTTGGGGTGACGGTTGAGCTCGAAGGACAGGATCAAACTCTGCGTGGGCAGGGCATCTTGTTTCTCGAGACCGGTCCGTTCGGAGCCCATCTGACGAAATACGTTGTGTATGACGCGGGTTTTGCGATCCTCCAGCCGGGGCCGATCGGGGGTGACCTCGGAGGCTACTACAGCCAGTTCTGGGAGACGCCGGAGCCGATCGTGCGCGACGATTCGTCGATTGTGATAAGGGGCCGCACCTATCTGGTGTCGCCGTTCGCCTATCGAGTCAACCAGGAAGTGTCGGTAGACGACGAGCCGTTCGTGAATTTTGGGGTGATGTGGTACACGAAAGTTGTCGAGGGAACGGGGCAGGAACGATGATATGGAAACTCGTATCAGTGGTCGTGGTCGCAACAGTCGTGGGTGGCGTGTCATTCGCGGTGGCCCAGCCCGGCGTGACGGGCGAGTGGGAGATGCGGCTCAGCACCCAGACCGGTGTGACCACGTGGCAGGCGACCTTTGAACAGGATGGTGACAGTCTTGCGGGCGAGATCGACCTCGGCGACAACGAGATTCTCTCGGTGGACGGCACCGTTGAAGGGTCGATGCTCAAGTTCGTGATCGTCGTGCCTGACCTCGATGGGGACCAGCCGATCAATTTCGAGGGCGAGCTGACGGGTGACACCATCAAAGGCGCCGATGGCAGTTTCAGCTGGTATGGCACTGGGCATTGGGAAGCCTCGCGGAAGTGACGTCATGAGGGAGGCAGTTATGAGAAACCGGCTCATCGGTCTGTGTTCTGTCGCGCTGCTCGTGTGCGTGGCGCTCGTCTTGTCTTCCATGCCCGGTCGGGCGGCAGCGGACGATATCAATGGGGTCGTCACGAGCGCCAACGGGGCCGAAGAGGGTGTGTGGGTGATTGCCGAGACGACGAGCTTGCCGACCAAGTTCGTCAAGAGTGTCGTCACCGGCGATGGCGGACGATACCTGATTCCGGATTTGCCCGAGGCAACCTACCAGGTGTGGGTGCGGGGCTATGGTCTGGTCGACTCCGCCGCCGTCGACGCCCAGCCGGGTGACACGCTCGACCTGCGAGCCATCGTCGCTGGCTCTCCCGCCGAAGCCGCGAAGGTCTTCCCGGCCAACTACTGGTATTCGATGATCGAGCCTCCCGCCCCGTCTGAGTTTCCAGGCACGGGTCCCGAAGGCAACGGGATCGCGACCAATCTTCAGCATCAAGACCAGTGGGTCGACATCCAGAAGCAGGGCTGCATGCTGTGTCACCAACTGGGCAACCGGATCGTTCGTGAGATCGACAACCTCGAGCAGTTTGACTCAAGTCTTGCGGCCTGGGATCACCGGGTGCAGATGGGGCAGCGTGGGTCGCAGATGACCAATGTCATGAGCCGCTTTGGTCGAGCTCGTGGGCTCCAGATGTTTGCCGACTGGAGCGACCGTATTGCCGGCGGTGCGGTTCCGCCCACGCCACCTAGGCCAAAGGGGATCGAGCGCAACGTAGTTATTTCGATGTGGGAATGGGGCACCGAGATCGACTACATCCACGACGAGATCGCGACGGACAAACGAAACCCCCGGATCAACGCGAATGGTCCGGTCTATGGGGTGAATATCTCCAACGACGAACTGGCCATTCTCGATCCCAGGACACACGTGGCCAGCGCACTCGACATGCCATTGCGAGTCGATCCGGCCACCGTGCCCGGCATGATTGCGCGCTCGATGCCGGCGCCGTCCCGGTTTTTTGGAGACGAGCTCATCTGGAACGACCCGGCGAATCCCCACAATCCGATGATGGACCAGAAGGGCCGGGTGTGGATGACATCGGCGATCCGTAACCGAGCAAACCCAGAGTATTGTAAGGCGGGCTCGGACAACCGGTTCGCCCAGTATTTCCCGCTGGAGAACGGGTTCCGTTCGGCCGTGTACTACGACCCGTCATCGGAGGAGTTTGTGATGGTTGATACGTGCTTTGGCACGCATCATCTCCAGTTCGCCGAGGACGAGAACGACACACTCTATTTCAGCGGGGGTGGCCAGGTCATCGGCTGGCTCGACACGAAGATGTGGGATGACACCGGTGACGAAGTCGCCGCGCAGGGATGGTGTCCGACGGTGCTCGACACCAACGGGGATGGGGTTGTCACGAAGCCGTGGAACGAGCCTGCGCGCGACGGCCAGTCGGCGGTTGTCGATACCGAACTCGACACCCGCGTGGTCGTCGGCAGCTATGGTGTCATCGGTGACCCGATTGATAACCAGGCGGTCTGGATTAGCTCGAATCGATTCCCGGGGCGTTTGGCGCGTCTGCATGTTGGTGACAATCCGCCCGAGACCTGTGTGACCGAGATGTACGAAGTTCCGTCGGTGCTCGATCCCGCCGCCCCCACGGACAAGATCGGATTTGGGTCGAGAGGACTCGATATCGATCGGGATGGCGTTCTCTGGACTGCATTATCCGGGTCGAGTCATCTTGCCAGCTTCGACCGCACGAAGTGTGCGGTGCACAATGGGCCCGACACGGTTGAGGGTCGTCATTGTGTCGACGGTTGGACGCTGTATCCGACCCCTGGTCCCGTGATAGCCGGGACGGATCCGCCCATACGTGCCGACTATCACTATTACAACTGGGTCGATCAGTGGAACACGCTGGGGCTCGGCGAGGACGTTCCAATTGCCACTGGGTCGAACTCCGATTCATTGCTCGCACTCGACCCGAGTACTGGCGAGTGGACCGTGCTACGCGTACCGTACCCGCAGGGGTTCTTCACGCGGGGGCTCGATGGTCGGATTGATGACCCAGAGGCAGGCTGGAAGGGGCGTGGCGTGTGGGCGACCTACGGTGAGGCGGCCACATGGCACATCGAAGGTGGTCGGGGTGTGAGGCCGGGGATGCTGAAATTTCAGGTGCGCCCAGACCCGCTGGCGGAGTAGCGCGACGCTGGAGCGCCTTGCGATAGGGGCGACGGCAGGCACCGTTTGAAAGAGCCTTCGTGGGGAGGGACTCCACGAGGGCTTTTTTTTCACGGTGCGGAGAACGGAGAGCAAACCGGCAGACTCGTGGGGAAGTGACAAGGTAGGACTGGTGGTCGTGGGTCGACGTGTGTGTGAGCGGGGTTGGTCGTTGGTCATCCTGTTCGTGTGCGGGCCAAGGTAACGTAACGGTGCTATCACGGGGGCGATGCAAGACGAGAGCGGCGGGATTATGCCAGGCGTGACCGCGGTCAGCGAGGCCACTGCTGACATGCGAGCCGCAGTGAGCGATGTTGAGGGTCGTTTCATGGTCATGGACCTGTCCGCTGGTCGGTATCGGCTGCGTGGCGTGTTGCCTGGTTTCGGCAGCGAGCTCGCCTTTGTCACCGTCGAAGTCGATGAGACGAGCACTGAGGACCTCCTGCTCTCGCTCGCGCCACTCACGGAAACCATGAACGTTACCCGCGCCGATCAGGGGTCGGCAGAGGTCCCACAGTCGGTCGCCGTGGTGCCGCGCGATCAAATTGAGTTCGCTCAACGAAGGGCGTCCTTGGAGGAGGCTTTGCGTGGTGTCCCCGGGCTATTCGTCTAAAACTGTCGGAACGATGGGTTGTCCAGCGGGATCGGGTTGAGTATCAGGGCGCTCGAGCCCCGATTCGGTCTGCGGTCTGGCGCCACTGTCCGGTGGATAGACGCCGACACCATCAATGACGCCAATACGGTCTTCAATTGGGCGTACACAGTAGTCCATCTGCGTTTCGGCTGAGATGGTCGCTGGGGCGATGTTGACGTGCGTCCGTTCGTAGGATTCGACAACATTTTCGATGAACGAGACAACTCGTCCACTATCACGACCGCGTTCCGTGGGCGGTACTACGAGCCGTCCCTGGGGCGCGAGGTCTACGTGGGGTTCACGATCGGCACCGGCGTGCGGGGAGGCATTGGGTTCTTTGCTTGACGCGACGCGATCACGCGGCCACACTTAGTGGCCGCGTTTACATCCGCGACGACACGACGAGTAGAGAATCGGGCCGCGAACGGGCGAACGTCGTCCGGTCGGGCCCGTGAGTATCGGAAGGGAGAGCAAGACAGACTCATGGCCGTGCAACCGACGCGCAACATCGACTTCGACCGGGCCAACGAGGTGGTTCAGCGGTTTCAACAGGAGTCGACAAAATGGCTCTACGGTCTCGATGACGCTGCTCGCATTCTTTCGTGGGCCTTCTTCACGTTGCTGCCCTATACCGACAAACTCAGCCAGAGCAAGCTGCTCCGTCAGCCTCATGTCATGTTCCGTGGGCCGACGGGAACCGGAAAAACGGACCTCGTCAGCGCCTGTGCCATGGCGATCGATGCCAAATTCGAACGGATACAGGGGCTCCCGACCTACATGCCCGAGGACATCCTCGGCTACGAAACGATCGTCGAGGAGACCGACGGGTCACGCAAGCTGGTGTTCAAACCGGGCAAATTGATGGCCCATATCGTGCTCATCGACGAGGACAATCGGTTGTCCGGCAAGACCAAAGCGGCCGTGCTCGAGGGGATGGAAGAGAGCTCGGCCACGCTAAGCTCCGACTATGGCAACTTGGCCGAAGGCAAGATGTTGCCACTGTTCCCGTTGTCGGGTGATTTCAGTGATATCGAGGGGCCGCGGTTCTTCATGGTGATCTGCACCGAGAACATTTTCGGAGAGGAGGAGGGCACGTTTGCCAATCCGGTGGCGCAGCTCGACCGGACCACACTGTCCATCAATATGATGGACCCTGTAGATGAGGCAGATGAGCTAAAGATCACCTCCCGTAACGTCGTTGGAAGCAAAGTCGAGAAGCTGACCGACCTGTACGAAGTGCTCGATATTGCGCAATACATCTTTGATAACGTGCAGATGTCGGACTACGCTCAGCAGTACAAGGTTCGTCTCATCCGCAATACACGGCCTCACCGCGTCATGGGACGGTCGGCTCGGACCGTCAAGGAGTACATCCGAGTTGGCATCTCCCCGCGCGTTCACTTCCATCTTGAGGCGGTCGCCCGCACCTTCGCTTTCTTTAATGGGGACCGGATGATCACGCCCGACCACATCAAGGCAGTGGCCGGTCCCGTCCTTGCCCATCGTCTGGTGCTTCGGGAGGGTATGGAGTTCTCCGTCGACAAGGATGAGCTCCTTGAGCAGATCGTGCGCGACATGGAGGTTCCTCCGTGGAAGTAGAGGAGGTCTATGCCCGGTTCCGTGATATCAAGCACGGGATTCGGGCGAGGAAGCCCTCCACGAGTATTCACTTCGGCGAGCACAAGAGCGGGTTCAAAGGGGCCGGCTACGACATCGTTGGTGTCGACCAGTGGCGCCCCGGTCAGCCGCTCAAGGATGTGGCTTGGACTCTGAGTCTTCGCACATACCCGGAGAAGCTGTTTCGCATCGAGCGGATGGAGCCAAAGGAGCTTCGGACGCTCATTGTGTGTGATCTGTCGTATTCAACCTTGTTCCAGGTGTCTCAGGAGTCGAACAAGGCGCTCCTGATGCTCGATTTGCTGGGCAACATTGGTCTCACTCGGGCCAATGTCCGCGACCCCGTCGGGTTACTCGGGTACTCGGATCGTGTCGAACTCTATCTGCGACCGAAGCTCGGCACGTCGCAGGTCTTTCACATGGCGCATCAGATCTTCGAGAAACTCAAGCTCGAGCGGGAGTTTCCCAATCGCCGACCGGCGCACCTGAAGGTTGCGGTCGACTTCATGCTCGCGCGACTCAAGATGCGGCACTCGGTCATTTTGTTGACGGATCTCGTTGATCTGGTCAACGACCCTGACTCGGTCGATTTCAAGCAGCTCAGCACAGTGGCCGCGAAGCACGATATGATCATGCTCATTCTGGACGACCCAAACGAATTTCGTGTCAAAAGCCGTCTGGGATACATCCGGATCTCTGACATGGAGACTGGCAAGCAGACCGTGATCTCGTCCCGGAAGGCAGCTGCGATCCGTCGTCGGATAGAGGAATCTCGAGAGTCGTTGCAATACAAGCTGAAGTATCAGGCGGGTATCGACTCGGTCGTACTGACGCCCGACAATCACATCGAGGAGTTGCCCAAGTTCCTGATTTCGCGCACCGCTCGCTGACTGGTCTTTGTCGGTACCAGCGTCACGCCGTGTGGCGTGTGGGTTATCTGACGAGGCGGCGATCGAACGGGGAGCGCACCCAAGCCCGATATGACACGTAGATTCGCGATCGCTCTCAGCCTGTCACTCTTTGTTCCGTTGTTGGCCGGGGCCCAGCCGCCGCCAGGTCCGTTGGGGCCAGTGCGGGTCCAGACGTTGGAGCTCGAGCCCACCGTTGTCAAGACCGGGGATCTCATCACCCAACGATATCGAGTCCGATTCCCTGACCTCATTGCCGAGGGGCAGGAGATCATCATTCTGGAAGACCGGATGACCCCGGAAGCGTTGCCGGTGCATCCCTTCGAAGCGGTCTCGCTCGTGGTTGAGAAGGATCAGATCGACAGCGAGCATGTGTGGGACTTCATCTACGGATTTCGTCTTGTCGACCCGAACAAGATGACCTACGTACTGCCCAACTTTAGCTTTTACTACCTGGTCCGGGACCTGGGCGAGGACATTGAAGACGCCGAGGTGCAGCAGGTGGATGGGGGGCAGGGGCTGGTTCGCTACGTCACCTCTATCACCGACGAACCGATTCTCGATATTCGTGACACCATCGAGCTCGGGACATTCGCGGGGCGCGCGGCGTTCTTCCAGTCCGTGGCGTGGGCAGTTGGTCCGTTGCCGCTGCTGGTATGGCTGGTCATGTTGGTGCGCGCGTCCCGAAAGCCCAAAGTGGTATCACTCGAGAAACAACAGGCGGAGGATGAGCTGGCCCGGATCGAGTCGCAAATCCCCGTGCTGCCATCGATTTGGGAAGCTCGCCGAATCGTGACGCGGGAACTCGCGTCGCTGCGTCGTCTCCCGCAGGACGCCGGTCCCGACCGGGTTGAAGAATGCCAGCGTGGCTTGGTGTGGGCGATGCGGGATTATCTTCGTGCCGACCTTCCTGACTTGAATCCAGGCGATACCGCGCGTGACATGCAACGGCACATCGAGGGGCTACAGGATGGTCCGCGTCGCGACGCGTTGGGGCTGCTCGCGACCCGGCTTGTCAGCCACCAGCAGGGGCTCGAGATCGGGGAGGTGGCGCCAATGGAGAAGCCCTCCGAGGAGGCGCGGGTGATTGCTCTCGCCCTGTCAGACCTGCGTCCGCATGTCCGATTACTCAACCGTCTGAAGGTGTTGGTGGGGGCTGTCCCGGCCCGCCCGAAATCGAAGTGATTACCCGATTGGACACACGACTATGTTGATGCCGTGGTCGGAACTTGTCGCGTTTCTGGATGGTGGTGTCCGGGAGTTGTTCGAGACCGACTTCGCCCAAATCCGATACGGCGATATCGGGATGGCGGTGGGGTTGGCCATAGTTGTCAGCGTCGTCCTCCTGGTGACCTTGCTACGTCTCGGCGCGACGCGGAAACGTCACGCCCGCGCGCACTCCGGGCACGACATCGCCCTGGCTCACCAGAAACGGCTGTGGATTCGTATTCTCCATACCTCGCCCAAGGCGCTGCTCGCCGGTGCCCTCACGATGCTGATCGTCTCGGTTGCGGATCCGTTCCTGACCGCGACCGAGGAAGTCAGTGGGTATGTCGAGTCCCGAGTTCGGATCGACCTCGTGGACACGTCCGGCTCGATGGCTTGGGAGTTTCCAGACACCAACAAGTCGAAGGCCGAGGTGGCGCGCGACGCACATCTTGAGTTCCTGAACATGCGACGCGACAAGAATGACCGCGTGTCGCTCTGGTTGTTCTCCACCTATCCCTACATGGTGGACGACTTCGTGATGGACGACGAGCTGTACTACTACCAAGTGTGGGATGCGCCCTATGTGATGACCCAGCGTCTCGACAAGGCCATGGTTGTGCCGCGGGACAAGGTGCGGATCATCCCGGCAGAGGGCGATACCAACATCATCCGTCCGCTGCAGGACATCGTTAAACACTTTGACCGTGACGAAGCCGCCGTGGGGCGTGGCAACAATCAGAACCGGGCCGTGCTGATCATTACCGATGCGGCGGTGGACGAATTTCCGGACGCCGAATTTGCGGAACTCAATCGCCGTAACATCGTGCCGTATATCATCTATATCAATACCAGCGATGCACGAACCGCGAGCTTCCTCCATCCGACCGTTCCGCAGTTGGTCGGTCAGATTCAGGAATACGGTGGCGACTATTTCGACGTGACCGACGAGGATAGCTTGGCACGGGCATATCAGGCCATCGACGAACGAGAGGCAGTGCGTATGGAGCTCAAGCACCGTGCGCTGAAGGTGCCGATCTATTCGCGATTCCTGTTGGTGGCGATGGGGCTTCTGGTGATTGGTATACCGGTTGGGTTCGTGTCGGAGCTCTTGTGGGGGACAAGTCCGTAAAGGCTGGCACCCGTGAAGAATGATGGCGTGAGGCGTTAGCCAGGTAGGGTTGGGCCGTTGGCCCATTTTGTAAAGAGACACACATGCGACTGACAGACCTACTCGACAAGGAACATTCGTTTCGCTATCTCGTTGGACTGGTGCTGGCGCTCCTGTTCTTTGGCCTGGTGTCGATACCGTCTCGCAGTTTGGCCGGCTTCTACGCCAATCTCGAAGGGCTCAGCGACAGTGTTGAGCGTGCGGACTATGAGACCGCCGAGAGTCAGCTGTCGGAGGTCTCTGCTTTCTACGAGGGGAGCCGCGCCTGGGGGATGCAGTGGTTTGCCGACTCGTATCTGTTTCAAGACACGTTCCTCCAGCAGGCGTCTTACAGCTATCTGACCGGCGACTT
Organism: Acidobacteriota bacterium; assembly: GCA_036336225.1. GTDB lineage: Bacteria > Acidobacteriota > Vicinamibacteria > Vicinamibacterales > UBA8438 > JAJEEA01. The sequence continues at coordinate 10,719 of JAYZGM010000196.1, forward strand.
CGACACAGTGGTGGCAGATCTGGCTGACGAGATCGACGATCCGCGGGCGTCACATCTGCTGGCGAGCGCGAAGTTCATGTTGGCTCGGCAGCGCTACCGGAGCATCAACCCGGAAAGCCCAGAGTCACAGGTGCAGAAAGAGGCCATCATTCTCGAGGTGATGGAGACGGTGAATGCCGACTACGAGCGCGCGCTTCGGGGCGATGACGGGGACCGATTCGACTACAAGTGGAACTACGACCTGACGAGTAATCCAGAGGCGATTCGTCGCGCTCTCGAAGCCCCCCGAGAGATTGAGCCGCCCGAGCTTGAACAGATGAAGGGGGAAGGCACCCCGGTCCGTCGACGCCGCGGGTAAACCTCGGCCTAACCCCTCGCTGCCACATGAACGGAATCACGCGGCTTTTCCGCGAGAGCGTCGAGTTCGCCAATCCTGAGTATTTGGCGATTGTCCCCATCGCGGGCCTGCTCCTCGGGTTCGGTTTCTTGGTCTTTGCCCTCCGGCTTCAGCTGCGAGCGCCACGTACGGAGGGGTCGAATTACCCCTTTCTTGGCCACATCAAGTTCTGGTTTCTGGCCATCGTTGCGCTCGCCCTCGTCGCCGTCGCGGCAGCTCGGCCGTTCTGGGTCTATGGGGGCTCGACCTTCAAACGTGGCGATGTCGATGTGGTCGTGGCGATCGACGCATCGGCCTCGATGTGGGTCAAGGACATAGGGCCGTCGCGGTTGGAGCTTGCGGTGCGCGAGGCACTCGGTCTCTATACCCAGGACATTCTCACGCCCGGTGATCGAACCGCCGTCTATGTGTGGGGGACCACCACGCTGCGTCGTGCCCACATGTCGTCGAACGCCGAGCGGTTTATCGAGGAGGTCGGACGTATCGCCCCGCCCGAGTCGTTGACCGGCGACGCGTTTCCGTGGGACAGCGATATCGCGACGGCGTTCGAGTCGATCTATCTGTCACTCGATAATCAAGACCGCTTTGAGTCTGGGGAGGATGACTGGCTCCCCGAAGAACGCTCGGGTCGGATGGTGTTGCTGTTCACCGACGGCGACTTCCTGATCGACGCCGAGCAAATGGGCCGGTTGGATCTGGCGCTGGGCGAGTTTCGAAGACGGGGGTTGGTCATTTATCCCGTGGCCGTCGGCTCCCGAACTGGCGTGGACGTCGATTCCGTGCTTATCGACTATGTCCGTGGTGTTGACTACGACGAGACGTTAGAAGCGGATCTGGCCGGTCAGCGGACGCAACTTGGGCTCGATGGCATCAACATGGTCGAACAGCGCACGGGGGGGCGCTCGATGATCGTTGACAGCCCCCAGGTCGACGCCGCGACGTTTCTTCGCAACGTCGTGGACTCACACCGCAGCATTTCTTTTGAACTCGTGCCGTCCGAAGATGAGCAGGAAATCTGGCAATGGGTCGTCATGCTCGCGATCATCATTTTTGTGGTCGCGATGCTGTTTTATTGATTGGACGGGGCTTTGCCCAGAACTCCACATGGACGCGGCAGGGCTTCGAAAACGAGGCCGAGAGTCTTTCCTTGAGAGCGGGCTGACAAGAAGACTCCCGACCCTGGAGCCATCTAGAACCGTGACGAGCGGAGCCAGGTGTCCGACCGGGCCCAGCTCTCGTTCAGGTCAGAATCGACCGAGGGGTCCGCACCACCCTGGGCCTCGATAGCCATCTTGAGCCCAAACAGCGACCAGCCGTTATGCGGATGGTCGGTGATCTCATCCCGATAGACCTGCTCGGCCTCCGAGAATCGGTTGAGGTCAAGCAAGACCGCGCCCAACCAATGCCGGGCGGCGAAGGGAAGGGGCTCCGGTTCGTCATAGGTGAGCGTGTCTTCTACTTCAACCGCGCGCTCGAAGGCAGTGACCGCACCCTCGTGGTCTCCTTCCTCGCGCAGCAACTCGCCTTCGAGAATTCCCGCCACGGTGCCGAGAAGCTTCTCCGCCGAATGAAACCGCATCTGGGCCTCTGAGGTTTCCGCGGTGTGTCGAACTCGGTTCAGATAGACCCGTGCGAAGTCGGCGTTGCCCTCGCGCAGTTGGGCGTAGCCTTGGGCGAAGTCCCACAAGCCACCTTCGACCTCTCCCTCGGGCCGATCGGTCACCTCAAGTACTTCGTCGAATCGTCCAAATCGCAGCAAGGTGA
>JAYZGM010000197.1:0-5051 GCA_036336225.1 Acidobacteriota bacterium
GTTTCAACTCTACAAAGGTGCGGGACTTTGTCTCTCCGTACTCCTCGTCCTGCTGTTTCAAACCTGCTTCCCCAATCGCCTCGTGTTGCGCGATGCCCTTCGCAATTGGGTGGTCAATCTTCCATTGGCGCTGATCGACACCGTTCTAATGTCGCTACTGTGTGGCGCGTGTGTCTGTGCCTGGGCCGCCACCGTCCGAGACCAGGGGTACGGGATCTTCGACGCTACTGCTCTACCCTACTGGCTCGAAGTCGGCACCACTGTGCTGCTTCTCGACGTGGTCGCCTATGTCTGGCACCGCGCCAATCATCGGTGGTCATGGTTGTGGCGTTTTCACGCAGTGCATCATTCGGACATCCTTTTCGACGCGTCGACCGCGTTTCGCTTTCACCCGGGCGAGCTACTGATCTCGCTCGGAGTCCGTCTGGTCGTCGTGACCCTTACCGGACTACCGCTGCTTGGTCTCATCACCTTCGAAGTCCTCTACGGCTTCTCTAATCTGTTCGTCCACAGCGACGTTCGAATAGGACGCGCGGCCGAGCATCATCTGAGTTGGGTGTTGGTGACGCCATCGCTCCACCGGTTGCACCATTCCGAAAGCCCAGAACTTCACAACAGCAACTTTGGCACCATCTTCTCGCTCTGGGACCGACTGAGCCACACGTTGCTGGACGCCGATGCTGACAGCTCGCTTGTCCTCGGCCTCCCAGCCCAGGACGAACGCGCGCTCGGACTCGTCGAGATCTTGCGTCTGCCTCTACGACAGCTGCACCGGCGGACCTGATACGACACCGCATCTGTGTCGTCGGGATACCCTTCGGCCCAGATCAAATCGGACGTCTGCGCTTTGCCCAGAGGCGCGATGGATCACGTCCGAGTACACTTAGGAATCATCTATTTTCACACTGGCCAGGTATCGGCCACGCAACGCGGTTACTTCTGGAGGACCTTTGATGCCACGCTCGACCTGTCGGACCGGTTTGCTACTGCTCGTCGGGGTTGGGCTGACCGCTCCTCCCGTAACCGCCCAGCACGGCGCCCCCGACGGCGAATGGCCGACCTATGGTGGCGACTTGGGGCACACCCGCTACGCGCCGCTTGACCAGATCAACGCCAACAACTTCGGCGACCTCGAGCTAGCCTGGCGATTCAGCACCGCAAATATGGGTCCCGGACCGGAGTTCATCTTCCAGTCGACGCCGTTGATGGTCGACGGGGTCGTCTACACGACGGCTGGCACTCGGCGGGTCGCCATGGCGATCGACGCGGCGACCGGCGAGCTGCTCTGGCTACACCGCCTCAATGAAGGCGAACGGGGAGAAGGCGCTCCTCGGCGTCTGTCCGGCCGCGGTCTGACTTATTGTGACGATGGGGAAGACGGCGTCGTGTTCTACGTCACGCCGGGCTACCGCTTGATCGCACTGAATGCACAAACGGGGCGACGGATGCCCAACTTCGGCGACAACGGCATGACCGATCTAAAACAAGGTCTCGACCAAGAAATCGATCCGACCATGGGAGAAATCGGGCTCCACGCGGCGCCGATCATCTCGAACGGGGTCATCGTGATCGGTGCAGCCCATCTCGCCGGCGTAGCCCCAGCGACGAAGGAAAAACCGAAGGGGCATGTGCGCGGGTATGACGCACGCACCGGTGAGCGTCGATGGATCTTCCACACGATCCCGGACGCCGACGAGTTTGGTAACTCAACCTGGCTCAACGACTCCTGGCGATACACCGGCAACACGGGCGTCTGGGGCCAGATGACCGTCGACGAAGAGCTGGGCTACGTATATCTCCCCGTCGAAATGCCGACCGGCGATCTCTATGGCGGGCATCGTCTCGGCGACAACCTCTTCTCGGACAGCATTGTCGCACTGGACATCACGACCGGCGAGCGTATCTGGCACTACCAGACGATTCATCACGACGTCTGGGACTTCGACCTCCCGAATGCGCCGGTCCTGGTAAACCTCACCGTCGATGGCCGACCAATCAAGGCTCTCGCCCAGCCGAGCAAGCAGGCGTTCCTGTATGTGCTCGACCGGACAACCGGAGAGCCGGTCTGGCCGATTGAAGAACGAGATGTGCCTCAATCAGACGTCCCGGGCGAGGTCACGGCCGCGACACAGCCGTTTCCGACCAAGCCACCGCCATTTGACCGGCAAGGCATCGGCATCGACGATCTCATCGATTTCACGCCCGAGCTTCGGCGACGAGCGGAAGCGGTCGTCTCCCCGTATCGCATGGGCCCGCTCTACACGCCGCCTTCTGTCGCATCCTATGAGGGAACACTCGGCACGCTGCATGTGCCGGCGCTAACCGGAGGAGCAAACTGGCCGGGGGGAGCCTTCGACCCCGAGACCGGTATCTTTTACATCTACTCGAAGACCGAGGTCCACGCACTCGGTCTGGTCAGTGACCCACGACGGTCGAACATGGACTTCATCATGGGTCGTCCACGGCCGCCAGCTGGCCAGCCGGGAGGCGGTGGCGGGTTTGGTCTGAACGTGGAGGGCATTTCCATAGTCAAGCCACCCTGGGGACGTATCACCGCCATCGACCTCAACGCGGGGGAAATCGTCTGGCAAGTCGCCCATGGTGAAACACCCGACCACATCCGCAACCACCCGATGCTCGAGGGCATCGACCTCTCCCGAACCGGTGTCGCCAATCTCCGCATCGGCACCCTCGTAACCAAGACGCTCGTCATCGCGGGAGACGGAGGTATGTTCACGAACGAGGACGGCGACCGTGGCTCGGCCCTACGCGCCTACGACAAGAGGACAGGCGAGGACGTGGGCTCGGTCGCACTGCCGGTCCCAGCCACAGGCTCGCCCATGACCTACGGTCTCGGCAGTGAACAGTATCTCGTCGTCGCAATCGCTGGAGGTGGCTATCCCGGAGAACTCTGGGCGTTCAAAGCACCAGAATAGCTCAGGGTGGCCATGTCGTACGCCGCCGCGGTCGTGATTCTCGGTAACCCCGCGTCGGCGCAGGATCTCACTCGGGAGACGTATCTGCAGGCGTTCCGGCGACCTCCGGCCGCCGGAGGTCGCCTTGTCCTGGTTCCGCCGGATCGCGGCGACGGTGGCCCTGAACCCGCGTCGCGCGCACCGCGCCACTTGGCTGCACCCTGACGATGTCTGGACTCCGCCGGTTCTCGGCGAGGTGGAAACTCATTGAACGGAAGGCCAATGGCGGCGTATCCGATACGTACACAGACGTGGGCACTGGATGAACGCGCCGGCCGCTGGTGCGGAGGAATCGCGTAGGGGGTGTTGTCGATATCGTCGTACCGCACCTGGACGCGAACCCCGAACAGCAGACGGCTGTCGGCATCGGCAACGGCTCTGACCGACTCGTACTACTGCGGCACGAGATCGACGATCATCCGCAAGGTGGATGTCGCGACCGTGTCCTGAGGCATCGACAGCTTCGAACACGGCCAACACGGACTACCTCGACTCGACGGCCGTAGTGGCGCGCTCTTCGGCCCGGTGGCCCGCCAGGATGCCCTCCATCCCGATGTTGCCCTCGTGACAGGCATACTCGAAGATCGGTTCATCGCTCCGTGTGAGCGGGATCACCGCGGTCCAGGAAGCGGAGTACGTGCCGGGATCATCGACGGTGAGCTCGTGCTCGAGCGTATCGGGGCCGACCCGGGTGAAGCGCTCGACGAGCGTGAGCTGTTCGGCTGAGCCGCGCGTGCGCTCATAGAGGGCCGCCGGCGACTCGGCCTGAGCGGAAAAGTTGGTGGTCTCGACCACGAGAGTATCGTCATCCCAGTAGCCCCGCGCGTCGCCGTGCCACTGCCGGATGTCGTCGTCGACGTGCGGCGCATCACCGAGGGGGATGATGCGAGCATCATGAATCATCTCGTGCAGGATGACCACGTGGGCCGGAGTCTGGAGAATCTGGTAGTAGGTGTTGTAGCCGGCAAACAGATTCGGCATACCAAAAGTGACACAGCGCTCCTGCAGTCTGCGGTCGGTCCAGGATGAAGCCGGGTTCTCGGCGAGATGCGCGGCTTGCGCTTCGGTCAGCCGTTGAGCGTCCGGGGTCAGCGCCGGTAGCCGCCCCGTCGGCGGGTCCACGACCAACGATGTCCGGTGGTCGAACTCACGGTCGACCAGCCAGAACTGATTGTAGTTTCCGGTCGCGGTGTCTCGTGATGAGAACGTCTCCTGCTCACCGAGCGCCGCCGTGAACACGCTGTCAGCAAACGCGGCGTCACTCGCCCCCGAGAACAACTGGGCGTAACGCGCTTGTACGCGAGCGAGTTCTTCGTCCGTCAACATCGCTCTTGTACCCAGCGACACCGGGCGCTCGAGCGGAGTGGCCGTGTTGTTCGCCCACACGCCCTGCAGATCCGGCTGACCGTCCACTGTACGAGGTAACGCCCATGGCTCACCGTCGGTCGATTGGCCTAGACTCGTGACCGGGGATGCGAAGATTGTGAACGTGAGCACCGCCACTAAGGCAGTCGGAGCATGGCACTGATACATCGATCTTCTCCCTCGTTGTGAACCGGACCATCACTCGCGGGTGCAAGAAAGAAAACGCGTCTCGGGAGGAGCTAAAACGTCGCCCCGAGCTCACGCAGCAGGCCCTCCATGCGGGTGTCGGAATAGTCGGTAAGGCTACGTGTCAGCCTGGCCGGGGCCCGGGCTCGCATCGCCCGGGCTAGCGGTGTTTCCCCACGTGCGTTCTGGATCTCGAAACCGGCCCCGTGACGCACGAGGAATCGCACCACACTCTCGAACCCGTGGAACGCCGCAAGATAGAGCGCAGTCTCACCATCGTTGTTGACGGCATTCACGTCGGACTCTAGCGCGACGGCAACGCGCACGGCCCACGCAACCCGGCTATCTCAGCGGGTCGAGCCACGGGCTCGCCAGCGTATTAGGCAACCCCGCGGTAGTAGCATGCCGTGCCATTCCGAATCCGATCATCGGCTCGACCGCGGGAACGGACCGCTCGTTATCGAAAATCGTTCCGTGAAGGCCAGGCTTGGCCGGAGCCTTACCCGCTGGTCATCGGGCCCCATC